>JALXAI010000465.1 GCA_026992215.1 Desulfobacterales bacterium
AGGAACTGGGTGCCGACATAATTGTCACTGGTGTTGATCCTAACGGAAAAAACATTAACGATGGCTGCGGTTCCCTTTATCCACAGATAATATCAAACCTGGTCAAAAAACATAATGCCGATCTCGGACTGGCCTTCGATGGTGACGCGGACCGCGTAATCATGGCAGACGACCGGGGAGAAATCCTGGACGGGGATTATATAATGGCCATTTGCGGAGTGTACATGTTGCAAAAAGGAATGTTGAAGAAAAACACCCTGGTGAGCACCGTGATGAGCAACCTGGGACTCGAGGTGGCAATACGCAGAAACGGAGGGCAGCTGGAGAGAACGGCTGTCGGTGACAGGTACGTTGTGGAACGAATGCTGAAAGGTGGGTATAACCTGGGTGGCGAACAATCGGGGCACGTGGTTTTCTTTGACCATTCAACTACCGGGGACGGTATCCTGACGGCGCTGCAGGTGCTGAGCGTGATGCTTCGCGAAATGAAGCCGCTGTCGGAACTCAGGGAAGTGATGAAGAAGTATCCCCAGAAGCTTGTGAACGTCCGGGTGAAAGAGAAAAGGCCCCTGGATGAGTTTCCTGAAATTGCCCGCAAGGAGAAGCAAATAATTGAAAGGCTGGGGGATAGCGGGAGGATCTTGATACGTCCTTCCGGGACAGAGCCCGTGATTCGGGTAATGATAGAGGCGCAGGATGACGCGCTGATAGATGAGCTGTGCCAGGATATGGCGGAGACAATCGAGCAATGTTACGGGAAATGTTGATCTTGCCGCGCCCTTTAGGGCGCAAACAGGTTACGGGCGGGATTCGGGTATGTTACTAGCCATTGATATCGGAAATACGAACACGGTAATAGGCTTGTTCTTGAAAGGAGAATTAGTTGTTGACTGGCGGATCAGAACTGTTCAGGACTGCACCGTCGACGAGTACATCGTCCTGATACATAATCTTTTTCTTGCCAAGCAGGTTGAAATAGAACCCCACACGGACACGGTGATATCCTGCGTTGTGCCTCCCATGCTAAATACGGTGGTGGAATTTTGCAACAAGTATTTTCACAAGGAACCGCTGATCATAGGCCCCGGTGTCAAGACCGGAATGCCTATTTACGTGGATAATCCCAGGGAAGTGGGCGCGGACCGGATCGTTAACGCTGTGGCCGCCTACGAATCGTACAGGAAGGCGGTTATCGTGGTCGATTTCGGTACCGCCACCACCTTCGATTACATTTCGCCTAACGGGGAATACCTCGGAGGGGTGATAAGTCCGGGGGTCATGATTTCCAGTGAGGCGCTTTTCCAGAAAGCCTCGAAGTTGCCTCGCGTGGAAATTTTTGCTAGGCCCAGGTATGTTGTTGCGAAAAATACCATAGCTTCAATGAATTCCGGCATTATTTACGGGTATACCGGGCTGGTTGAAGGGATTGTTAACAGGATAAAGAGAGAAGTCAAAACGGATCCCAGGGTGGTTGCCACCGGGGGGCTGGCTCATCTAATAGCCAGGGAGACGGACTGTATCGATGCCGTTGACGATTATCTTACCCTGCGAGGCCTTAAAATAATATTCGACAGAAACAAGAAATGAGCGACAGAAAGGTGCCGGATAACAAAACCTGCGATGCCTTGTTGAGAGCTCCTGTTCTGAAGCTTCCCGCGAGATGCTCCGTGGTAGCTCCCGCAAGCCCCATGGACGATCACATGATAGTATCCGGGGTGCGGAAGCTCGAAGAACTGGGGATAATACCGCCGGAGCGCGTGGTTTTGCCTGGAAAACAAAAGTACCTTGCCGGTTCTGATGTTGAGCGGGCATTGGCGCTGGTGGATGCCTTCAAGGACGATAGCACCGGCGTTATTTTCTGCGTGAGAGGCGGTTACGGCTGTTCCCGGATACTGGATCTCGTTGACTTTGAGCTAATATCGAAAAACCCCAAGCTTTTTGTCGGTTACAGCGACGTGACCTTTCTTCACTGTGCTCTTTTGTCCAAATGCGGGCTCGTGACCATTCACGGTCCCACCATAAGTCAGCTGAGGGTGCTGCCTGAAGATGACGTTCAACTCCTGGTTCAGCTCTTTACTTCGCACTCAAAACCCGAATATCATTTTCCCTTCGCGCATACCCTCAGGAGCGGGGAAGCGGAGGGAAGGGTGCTTGGAGGGAACCTTACGTGTCTTTGCCATGTAATGGGCACCGGGTATGAACCTGATTTTACCGGCGCCATACTCCTTCTGGAAGACAGGGGAGAGGCTCTTTACAGGATTGACAGGATGTTAAACCATTTAAAGCTGGCAGGTAAGCTCGATTCCATAGCTGCTCTTTTGCTCGGTGAATTCATATCGTGCGGCCCCGTTTCGTCGATATGGGAGGTCGTGCTTGATATCCTGGGAGATATTGACGTGCCCGTGCTGGCAGCCGTGCCAGTGGGTCACGGTTCAAGGAATGTCCCGCTGCCGCTTGGATTGCGTGCCGTTTTGAATTCGGATAAAAAGACCCTTTCTTACCTGGATTGTCCCACCGATGATTATCGCTAAAGACCCGTATGACTGGAAGCGTGTGAACAGGACTATGGAAAGACTTGTTGAGGAGCGTGTTTCTCCCGGCGCCGTCCTGCTGGTATGGAAAAGCGGGGAGATCCTTTACCACGGGGCTTTTGGATCGGCAGACACCGGTGACGGGATTGTCAGTACCCAACTAAGCATGATTTACGACCTGGCATCGTTAACCAAGCCTCTTGCCACGACCCTTGCGATTCTCCACCTGGTCTCCGGGGACCTGCTTGGCATCGAAAGTAGCTTACGGGAGATTTTTCGTGAGAGCGATGAGATTCCTCCGGACAAGCGGGGCATCACCGTTCGACATCTTTTAACTCATACCGGCGGCCTTCCCGCGTACAGGCCGTATTACAAAACGCTTTGCCATGTTGACGAAAAAAGCAGGTGGAAGGAACTCTGGAACGTCCTTTTAAACGAGCCGTTACGGTCGGACCCAGGGAGGGAAACCTGTTACAGTGATCTCGGTTTTCTGGTACTTCAAGAAGTAGTTGAGCGTATAAGCGGAGAATCATTGTGGGAGCTGGTTCGGGAAAAGTTTTACGTACCGCTTGGTCTGAATACCCTGTTATTTTCTCCGGGGCAGTTAAATATCAAGTTACCGGAGGGTTGTCGTTGTGTGGCGACGGAGTTTTGTCCGTGGCGAAAAAAGAGAATTTGCGGAGAGGTGCATGACAAAAATGCATACGTGCTTGGAGGAGTAGCGGCTCATGCCGGGTTGTTCGGCACGGCTGAAGATATTTGCAGGCTTCTCGTTTTCCTGTACCGGCGGTACCTGGGAGAATCGACGGAGCTCGGCCTTGACCCGGAGCTTGTCCGGTACTTCTGGAAGCCTCACAGGGACCTGGGTGACGGTAGCCGCGCCCTTGGTTTTGACACTCCCAGCGCTCGCGGATCCAGCTCGGGCAGCCATTTCGGCCCTGCTTCCGTCGGTCATCTTGGCTTTACCGGCACGTCGTTCTGGTTTGAACTGGAAAAAGAGATCCTTGTGATTCTTTTGACCAACAGGGTATACTGGGGCAGGGATAACGACAGAATCAGGGCCTTCAGGCCGCTTGTGCACGATGAAATCATGGAATGCCTGGGACTGACCGGGTAGCGGGCAAAAAATTATGAAAAAGAAGATAACCGACATCCACATGATGGGAATATGCGGAATGGGGATGGCTTCCCTTGCGCTGTTGCTGCATTCCTCGGGATTCAATGTTCGAGGCTCGGACGAAAACGTTTATCCTCCCATGAGTACCCAGTTGCAGTCTTCGGGGATAAAAGTAATGGAAGGTTACGGGCCGGAGAACCTGGTTCCCGAGCCGGATCTTGTCATAGTCGGCAACGTGATAAGAAAAACGAATCCGGAGGCCGAGGCCCTTTTAAGTAGCGATATACCGTACTGTTCGATGGCAGAAGCCCTGAGGAAGTTTTTTCTCGACGGCAAAAAATCCGTGGTTATAGCCGGTACTCACGGCAAGAGCACCACTTCCACCCTGGCGACATGGGTTCTGAAGAGCGCGGGACTTGATCCGGGTGCCTTCATAGGGGCGGTTAGTCTAAACTGGGGCAAGAGTTTCTGTCTCGGTAACGGAGATTATTTTGTGGTGGAAGGAGACGAGTACGATACCGCGTTTTTCGACAAGCGGCCCAAGTTTTTGCACTACGCGCCGCGGCTGGTAATTTTAACGAGCGTGGAATTTGATCACGCGGATATTTTCCCTGATTTTGAAACGGTCAAAAAGGCTTTTTCGGACTTTCTTTCCCTGGTTCCCGAAGATGGAGTGATTATAGCTAACTGGTCGGACCCGGCAGTGAGAGAACTGGTTGACGGAATTAGCGGCCCCCGGGTGCTCAGGTTCGGGCGCGACGATGACGCGGACTGCAGCCTTCTCGATTACACTGTCGAAGGCGGGCGCAGTAAATTCCTGGTGCGGCTTGCGGAGCCGGAAGGGGGTGTCAGAAAGGAAGTTTTCACAACGTCGTTGATGGGATATCATAACGGGTATAACGTTCTGTCGGTTTTCCTTCTTTCCAGGTACCTGGGAATTGAAAGGGATGAGTTTCAAAGAGCCCTCGATACGTTCAGGGGATTGAAAAGAAGGCAGGAAGTGGTGGGTGAAGCCGACGGAGTTGTTGTTATCGATGATTTTGCCCACCATCCCACGGCGGTGCGAGCGACTGTCAGAGCAGTGAAAGAAGCGTACGCACCCGGGCGCCTGATAGCTGTCTTCGAGCCCCGGTCCAACTCAAGCCGGCGGAACATCTTCCAGAAAGAATACGAGGAAGCGTTCGATGATGCAAAAACGGTGATTATTAAGACTCCGCCGGAAAGAGGAGACCTGAAGGACGATGAGAAACTCGACGTGAACAGGATTATCCTTGCCGTGCGAAAGAAAGGCAAGGATGCTTTTTGCTTTGAAGACACCGATTCGGTGCTGGAATTTTTGCTCGACTACGTGTCGTTCGGGGACGTGGTTTTATTTATGAGCAACGGCGCTTTTGACATGTTGCCGAAGCGACTCTTTGAACATCTTGTTAAACGGAGCCTTGTTTAAGCACGCGAGAGAAAAGGGGCGCCACCATGGCAGGAAATGGAAAAAAAAGAATCCTTTTGCACATATGCTGTGCTCCCTGCACCATTTACCCGCTGACCAGGTTGAGGGAAGCGGGCTGGGACGTGTTCGGATACTTTTACAACCTGAACATTCACCCTTACCAAGAGTTTCGCAAGCGACTGGAAACCCTGGAGAAGTTTGCCAGCATGGTTGATTTGCGGTTGATAGTAAGGGATGAGTACGATGTTGAGCATTTTATACGCCAGGTAGTGTTCAGGGAATCGAAACGATGCCATTACTGCTACGTGCACAGGCTTGAGGCGACGGCCAGGCTGGCCAAGAAAAGCGGTTTCCACGGTTTCACCACCACTCTTCTTTACAGCCGGCAGCAGAAGCATGACCTGATTAAAGAAATAGCTGAGGGAATAGCGGCAAAAACGGGTATTTCTTTTTACTACGAAGACTTCCGTGAAGGGTGGGGATTCGGTATCGAGAAATCGAAAGAGCTTGGACTCTACCGCCAGCAATACTGCGGCTGCATATACAGTGAAGCAGAAAGGTTCGCCGGTTCGGAAAAGCGAAATGGTTCTGTTAATCGTAAACGTAAACCGTAGTCCTGGACGGATGTTCAAGGAGCCTGTCAATCTCTGCCTGGAGAGCCTTTCGTTCCTCGCTGTTGTCCCATGCTTTCCATTCTTCGAGGCTGTTCCAGGTGCTGATCACGATGAACTTGTTCGGGTCGTCCAGCGAGCGTAGAGTTTCTCCCGAGATGTAGCCGGGCGCATGCATGGCCTTGCTTCTGAGTTTTATCAGCAGATCATTTACCCTGAGTTCGTTTCCCGGTTCGACTTTTCGCTCGATAATTACACGTATGGCCATCGAATCCTCCTCTGCCAAAAGGGCTTGAGGGTGAGTTGTGCTTTTATTATAACCGGTATAGCCTTTACGCGGACAGTGCTTCTTTAAGAGTCATTTCGCAGACGCTTTTCGAGATGGCTTTATCCATGGTTTCCCATAGCTTGCGAGTATTACAGGTTTCGTACTTGATGCAAAAGGACGGGTCTTTGACGCATGGCACCGGTGAGATGTTACCCTCGAGAATCTGGAGCACCTGCCCTATGGTGATCTCGTCTGGGTCCTTCGCAAGCACGTAACCGCCGTGAGCACCACGCCTGCTTTCGATCAGCCCCGCTGCCTTTAGCGGGATTATTAGCTGTTCCAGGTACTTGACGGATATCTCTTCCCTCCTGGCAATTTCCGTTAAGGGTAAGGGCGTCTTCTTGCCATAGTTGGCGGCCAGCTGCAGCATTAATCTGGTTCCGTAACGACCTCTTGTGGAAAGTTTCATGTCATTGCTTCACCTTTTGTTCTCATGAGATGTTGATTTTTCCGTGAATTATAGCTACGCTGAAAAGTAGTGTCAATATTTATCCTTCCGGTTTAGTAGGAAAAAACTGAGCGGGAGGAAGGCTGGAAGAAATTCCCTGAATCGGGTTGTGGCAGGGACTGGGAAGCGACTCTAAAAGGATGAGGGCAGGATATGAAAGATCAGGTAAGGGAGGTATACAGAACGTGTGTCTCCGAAGGCTCGTTGAATCTTTCCAGGGCACGCATATCGTTCGGCAGGAGACTTGCCGAAGAGCTTGGGTATCCTGAAGAGGTTCTTCGGGACATTCCCGAATCTCACTGGAATACCTTTGCCGGGTGCGGAAATCCGTGGCCCCATGTTAAGGTTAAACCCTGCTGGAAAATCCTGGATGTTGGTTGCGGCTCGGGCATCGATGCCGTTACGGCTTCCCGGTATCTTGCCCCGGGCGGGCTGGTGGTGGGGATCGATTTTGTGCATGAAATGATTGATGCCTGCAGGCGATTGGCAGAAAGCTTGCCACCGTACCGACGCTGTTGCATGTATTTCCTTGAAGGGGACGGTGAAGGGCTTCCTTTCAGGGCGAACACCTTCGACCTCGTGGTATGCAACGGTGTTCTTTCGCTGTTTGAGGCCAAAAAGAGGGCGCTTGAGGAGATTTATCGCGTGCTCAAAAACGGGGGAACTCTTGTTGTGTGCGACCTCATCAGGCTTTGTGCGCTTCCGCAATACTTTTACGAGTGCGGGGACTCGTGGTCGTGGTGTATGCTGGGAGCTCCAAGCAGGGTAGAGATCGAAAATTTGTTCAAAGATGTGGGATTTTCAACAGTCAGGTTCAGTTGGGGAAGGGCGATGGATTATTTTGGGCGTGCCACCGTGACAGGTGTTAAGAAAAGCGGATAGTAAGGAGAGATAATTTTTTCAAAACAAAATCCCCTTCCGGTTGACATAACCTATACGCATGCATAACAGGCTTTGAGAAAACAAGTTCGTTTTATGCCAGGACATAACACGGTCGATAACCGGTTTGTGCAAATTCTGTAAGGAGTGGCAGTAAATGGAAGATTCCAAGATGGACAGGGCCGTTTTGATTATTCGGGAACTTGCCAGGTTTTACGAGGAGAAGAGCCGGGAGTTTGAACGGAGTTTCAGTATTGAGTCGCTGGATCATGACAAGGTTCGGGAGCTTGAGGCCAGGTGCAACATATTGACGGATCAATTCAGGATCTTGCAGCAGCGGTTGATCGGGAGCCTTGACGGTGATGACCTGGATAATTTCGTTAAGATATCGAAAATATATGACGAACTCCGGTTACTTTATTTCGTGGCTGTTGATTTTCTCAAAACGAAAACGTCCCCCGTTCAGTAAAGATTCCGGGGGTTTTTGGCAATTTTTGAAGGTCCCGTGCTCGGGTTGGGTATTATTCATCGAGAAAAGAAGATAAATTGAGGTTTAATGAAAATGAATGATGTGTACCGAAGCCAGAGCCGTTTTTTGAGCTCCGTCGCATTGTTTGTTTTCCTGCTGTTGATGCTGTCTGCATGCGCCACGGTGCCGATTACGGGCAGGCATCAGCTGCTTTTGATTAGCGAGCAGGAAGAGTTGATGATGGGTGCGAGGGTTTACAGGGAAATACTTCGGAAGGAAAAATTGTCAAGAAACCCTGAATATGTAAATGCGGTGCGTCGTGTAGGTATGAGAATTGCTTCTGTTTCGGGTAAGCCGTATTACAGGTGGGAGTTTCTGGTGATAGACAACGACAAGGAAGCTAACGCCTTTTGTCTGCCAGGTGGCAAGGTGTTTGTGTACACTGGAATGTTTCCGTACACGAAGGATGACAACGGGCTGGCAACCGTAATTAGTCATGAAGTGGGGCATGCCATTGCAAGGCATGGGGCGGAGAGAATGACCGTGGATCTGCTGGCGAGACTTGGTGCTGTTGGTTTGAGCCTGGCGCTTCGGAATGCGAGTCCCGTGGCGATACGAAGCTTTGAGCAGGCTTACGGGCTTGGGGCGACCATCGGGTTTATACTGCCCTTCAGCAGGCGTCAGGAACTCGAAGCGGATCACATCGGCCTGATCCTGATGGCGAAGGCCGGTTATGACCCCAGAGGGGCCCTTTTGTTATGGCGGAGGCTCATGCATTCTAACGAACCGCATCCTCCTGTCTTTCTTTCCACTCACCCCTCTGATGCGGAAAGAATCAGGCAGATTAAATTGCTGTTGCCGGTGGCGCTTCGCTATTATTATTCTTCGAGCTACGGGGGGAGATACCACAATGGAAAGTATTAAAAAATGCTGGGTGTTTCTGGGTATTTTTTTCCTTGTAATGCTGGAGCCAGTGTTCGGCTTTGCGACGATAAAGATAGGAGCTGCCGTTTCCATGAGCGGCAAATACGAAAAGCCCGGGACAATGGTCTGCTACGGCTACAGGTTGTGGGAAAAGCAGGTGAACGAACGGGGCGGGCTTCTTGGGAAAAAGGTTCAGCTGGTCGTGTACGACGATGGGAGCAACCCTGATACCAGCGTTGCCCTGTACAGGAGATTGATCGAGGAGGAAAAAGTAGATCTGGTACTGTCACCCTACTCAAGTTCCATTACCTACAAGGTATCTGCTATTACTGAAAAATATCATTATCCTCTCCTTGCTGCCGGCGCGTCTGATCCCGCAATATGGCACAGGGGATTCAGGTACGTTTTCGGAATGTATGCCCTTGCCGACAGGTACTTTACCGGGTTTCTGGACATAATCGCGGAATACGGCTTCCATACGGTCGTGACAGTGGCAGAAAACGACAGGTTTCCCGTGAGTGCCGCGAACGGTGTGAAGAAGTGGAGCGAAACCTTTGGCCTGGACGTGTTAAAGACGATTTTATATCCGAAGGGACAGCCAGATTTTGCGGCCATCGTCAAAGAGATAGGAGCCTTAAACCCCGACGCCGTTGTGTTATGTGCTTATCCTCCTGACGTGTATAAATTCATGGGGGCGATGAAACTTCTTAAATACAGACCCCGCGCGTTTGCAGCCACCATTGCTCCAACGTTCAAGGATTTCGGGATAAGGCTCGGTCGTGATGCCGAAGGTGTTTTCGGTCCGTCCCAGTGGGAGGCGAATGCCCGTATTCCTTTTCCTGGTACGAAAAAGTTTATCAGCGATTTTGAAAAATTTACCCATTTGACTCCGACGTACCATGCAGCGTCGGCCTATTCATCCTGTGAAATTCTGGAAAAGTCGGTAAAAGAAGCCGGTTCTCTGGACAGGGAATTGATCGCTGATGCGATCAGGAAGATGGACACCTTTACGGTCCTCGGAAGATTCAAGGTTAACGGGCTGGGGATACAGGTCGGTCATACCCCGATAACGATCCAGTGGCAAAGAGGAAAAAGAGAGATAGTGTGGCCTAGGAAAATGCAGACTGCAAATCCTGTTTTTCGACATTGGTACGGACAGGAATAAGACGTGGAAAAGTTTAAACCCAGAGAGAGCATTCTTATCCGGCTGATTATCACCGTTGCCTTCGCGGGGATCGTAGTATCTTTTCTTATATCTCAGGTGGTGAGTGATTACATTGAAAAAAGGTTTGGAGAGCACCTGCTTGAGAGAACGAAAGACGTCCTTGAACTCTGCTTCGTCGCGTGTGATGATGCTTTCCAGGATCTTCTTTCCCAGCGCAAGGAAAACAACCGGCAAGTCGTCGAGGCTGTTAAAAAAGACATACTGCTCAGGATAAAAAATATAAGTAAGACAAGGGGTGATTCCGTCCATACCGTGGTTCTGGATCCGGAGAACCACGTGCTTATTTCATCCATTCCGCTTCCTCCTAAGATTAAACTGGATAGTCCGCCCGATGGGAACAGCCGTTATGCCAAAAACTATAAAAAGATACGGTTCCGTAACTCGTCAAATAAAGAGCTCATAGGTTTTGCAAGATATTTTCCCGCCTGGAAATGGTTGCTCATATCGGCCGTTGAAGCCGAGGATCTGGCACAGGTTTCTCACCCCGCCCAGCGTATTATACTCCTCGGGTTTGCGGTTGAAATACTGATTATCTGTCTCGCTTTCCTGTTTATCTTTTCGCGCAGAATTCATAAGCCCCTGAAGGAGCTTGGAAATGCTGCCAGGGGCCTTAAGGAGGGTAAGTACGAAAAGCTCCACTGGCACAGGGAAGATGAAATAGGATTAATAGCTGAGGCCTTCGATCGCCTGACCGAGGGACTGGAGAAAAGGGAAAAGGAGTTGATGGAAGCCAGGCAGGCTATTGTTGCCTCGGAGCGGCGTTTCAGGGATGTGTTTGAAAACGCCAACGACGTAATTGTACTCCTGGATGGTGACGGAGACATAATTGATGTGAATCAGAAAGCAGAGGATCTCCTCGGGATTAGCAAGGCGGAGATGATCGGTAATAATCTGCTTGAATTTATGCCTTACGAGTTTCTTGATGCCGGTAAAGCCCTGTTGATGCAAGTGGCTGCAGCGGGGAAAGCCAACAATTTCGAGATGGGATTGAGCAAACGGGATGGAGGATGTGTTTTTTTTGAGGCCAGTTGCAAAAGATACAGGGATGAAAAAAGCGGGGAAACCTCCGTAATATGCGTGCTGAGAGACATAAGCGATAAGAAGAAGATTGAAAGGGAGATCATCGCGACGAAAAATCTCCTGGAAAATATTATAGAGAATGCCATTGATGCTCTCGTTATAGTTGATAGCGAAGGTTACGTCATGAGGGTTAACCAGAAATTCAAGGATATATCCGGCTACGGGGCAACCCAGGTGATAGGCAAGCACTACTCCGAGCTTCTTTCCGAAGAGACTGACCTCAAGCCGATCCTCCGGGAACTTCAGGAAAAAGGGCTGGTGACGGAGAAAGAAATCTCCGCAAAGATAAGTACCGGGGAATACATTCCCATAGAGTTATCTGCCAAGCGAATATATGATACCAACAGGGTTCATCATGCAACCATCGTGGTGGCACGGGATCTTCGGGAAAAAAAGAACCTTCAAGCCCAGCTGGTGAGGGCTCAAAAAATGGAAGCCATAGGGACCCTGGCCGGAGGAATAGCGCACGACTTCAACAACCTCCTGACCGCTGTTAAGGGTTTTACACAGATGATGATGCTCTCTACACCAGAGGATTCTGAGGAAAGGGAATATCTCAAGCAGATCGAGCACGCGGCAAACAGGGCATCGGACTTGACCAGGCAGTTGCTCACGTTCAGCCGGAGAGTGAGGAGTGAAAAACAGCCAACGGAACTTAACAGGGAAATAAAGGGGGTAGAGAAGCTGTTAAAGAGGACGCTACCGAAGATGATCACGATTCAGACCGAGCTGACCGAAAAGTTAACGCTGATAAATGCCGATCCCTCGCAAATCGAGCAGATCCTCATGAATCTTGCGGTAAATGCCAGGGACGCGATGCCCGAGGGCGGGACACTGACGATTTCAACGGACGTTGTGTACCTGGACCACGAATACTGCAAGAGGCATCTTCGATTGCCCCCCGGCGAATATGTAATGCTTTGCGTGGAAGATACAGGGGTCGGGATGGATCCCGAGACCAGGGAAAGGATCTTTGATCCCTTTTTTACGACCAAGGAAGTAGGGAAGGGTACCGGCCTCGGGCTTGCAATGGTCTATGGGATTGTGGAAAACCACGACGGGCACATTATCTGCTACAGCGAGGTGGGTAAAGGTACCGTTTTTAAAATTTACTTTCCGTCTTACAGCGCGTCTCAGAAAATTCCCGGACGAAAAGACGTGGTGGGAGAATCGGATTTTCCGCGCGGGACGGAGACGATCCTTGTAATCGATGACGAGGAAAGCGTGAGGAAGCTTAGCGGCGATCTTTTGACCAACTACGGTTATCGGGTGCTTACCGCTCGGGATGGAGAGGAAGGAATCAGGATATATCAGGAACACCAACATGAAATCGACTTGATCATTCTTGACTTTATCATGCCGGGAATGGGTGGAGACAAGTGCCTCAAGAGGCTCATCGAGATTGATAAGAACGCTAAAATAATCATTGCCAGCGGCTTTGCCATGAACCGGGCGCTTCGCAATTTGCTGGAAAACGGGGCAAAGGGCTTCATAAATAAGCCGTTCAGCGT
>JALXAI010000466.1 GCA_026992215.1 Desulfobacterales bacterium
GTTATTACAGGGAGGCAATACGAGAAGATCCCTCGTTTAACCTACCCCGACTGGCTCTCTCGGAGCTTTTTGAACTAAAGCTGGTAAAAAGAGTTCATCCGTGGCGCAAAAGGAAAAGAGGCTTTGCAAGGTCTCTCAGGGGAAATGTCTCGTTGACGGATACTCTGGTTACCGAAGCACCGATGAAGAGGCTAAAAAGGCCAGGCGAAGCTACCCCCCCGGTGGAGAAAGAAGAAGTTGTGAAAGAACCTGAGCAGCAGCAAACCGGGGCGGGGAACAACGGACAACAAAACTATGGCTATCCTTTCGGTGGAGTAGGCTATCCGTAGCCCGGTTCCTTGTAATGGTTTAGGGATTCGGATGTAAGGGGGGATAGATGGAGGGAAGGGGATGTTCGGAAGATCGATCTTAGTTGGGAAACGGGTAAATGTGAGGATTTTTGCCGTAGTCGCGGCTTATTTACTGTTAATGGTGGTTCCACCTGTGGCTAATGCCGGAAATGTTGCGTGCAGCGTGGGTTTTAACTACTACTACTGGCAGTCCACCAAAAGAGAAAAAGGGCAGCAGTTTTATATTCCCGTTTCCATTGAGGCGACAGTAAAGGATTTTACTTTTCGAATACTTACTGGCTACATGTACAACTATTATGACGCCCAGGGAAGTGACAGTCACGATACGGCAGATGTTCTGGACACAAAGGTCAACCTTTCCTACTACCTGGAAAATGTGCTGGGAATTGATGTGCTATTTGGGCTTGATTTCAATATTCCCACCGGGAGAACAAATCTGAGCGATGATGACGTGGATGCCCTGATGGATCCGGATCTTGTTCCCATCACCAGCTGGGGCGAAGGATTCGACATCGATCCCACGTTAACGCTGATAAAATCGTGGAAGAAAATAGCTATTGGAGTAAGTGGCGGGTTCTTATGGAGGGATTCCTACGACTACAGCAGGGAGTTCCAGGATTATGATCCTGGAGACATATGGAGGGTTACGGGAGAATTCAGGTATTACCCGAAAGACAGCTGGATGCTGAGACTGTACAGTTCGTATACATGGTACGGCGAAGATGAAGTAGATGGTGACGACTTTTACGAGCCCGGCGATTTGCTTGAAGTCGGGGCGGGGATGGCGTACGAGAAAGCGCCCTGGAAGTTTAATCTGCTCTTATCATCATACTTCCGCGAAAAAGACAGGGTAGAGACCTCGGCAGGTAACGTAAGAAAAGAGGATCATAACAGTTACGGGGACGAGTTTTCATTGAGAAGCAGTCTTAAGTATGCAATTTCGAGTAAGCAGTCCGTTTATGGGTTGTTGAACCTGATGAGGGTGGAACCGAACGGATACAGTCATGGTGATCGCTTCTACAAGGGGCGACGGGAAAAAGCGGAAGCAGGCCTTGGGTGGCAATGGGAATTTGCCAGTGATTACAGGCTGCAATTCACGGGAACCTTCTACATTCTTCATGATGAAGAGACGGCGGAACATCCCACCAGTAATCGTACCTATAGAGGAGCGAGCGTAAGGGTCGGTTTAATTACTCGCTTCTAGGGACGAGCCTCATGAAAAACAAGTCGATATACAGATTCTGGGGCCTGGTTAAGCCTCACTGGATAAAGCTCGTTGCGGCCGGCGCCTGCACGGCGGGGATTGCGGCATGTACCTCAGCTGTCGCCTACCTGATAAAGCCGGCCATGGATAGAGTGTTTCTGGCAAAAGACGTTTACATGCTCAAGTTACTGACTATTGGCGTGTTGTTTCTTTACGCGACGAAAGGTTTACTTACCTGGGCCAACGTGTACCTGATGTCTCTGGTCAATCAAAAGGTAATTTTTGACCTCAGGAAACGACTCTTCAGGCGTTTCCTGTTCCTGCCCCTTAGTTTCTATGACAGGGCGAAAACCGGAAGCCTTATAAGCTACATTACCAGTGACGTAAACCAGGTTGGAACGTCTATTTCAAGGGCGACCGTTTCTCTTTTCAGGGACACTTTTACGATAATGGGGCTGGTGTGGGTAATTTTTCAAAGAGAATGGCGCCTGGCAACGGTGTCGGTTATAGTACTGCCCTTTGCCTTTTTGCCCATGATTAAGTTCGGGCGCAAGCTGCGTCACATCAGCTACAAGCGTCAAAAGAGCCTGGGAGATTTGAGCAGTATCATTCAGGAGGGGCTCACCGGTGCACGAATTATCAGGGCCTTCGGAACAGAGGAATACGAGAAAAGAAGGTTTGCCCGGGAAAACGAGAGATTTTTCCGATATCAGCTTAGAGGTGTAAAAATCGATACCATGATGGCGCCTTTAATGGAGTTTTTTGCGGGTATAGGAATCGTGCTGATAATGTGGTACGGCGGGTACAAGGTAATTAACGGGACTTCAAGTCCTGGCACCTTTTTTTCTTTCATCACCGCTCTTATTATGCTCTATGAACCGGTCAAGAGGCTGTCCAAGGTTAACAATACCATCCAGAACGGTCTTGCTTCGCTGGAGCGCATAGAAGCCATAGAGAGAGAAAAAACGGAACTGGATCAGTATACGGCCGTTACTGACATTGTCACATTTTCTGAGAGGATCGAATTTAAAAATGTTTCCTTTACTTATAATGGTACTCCCGCTCTGACAAACGTGAACATGACCATAGAAAAAGGGAAGGTGGTAGGGATAGTGGGGAAAAGCGGTAGCGGAAAGACTACGATTGTCAGCTTGCTGCTGAAATTTTATGATTTTAGCAGTGGGGAAATCCTCATAGACGGTATCGATATAAGGAATGCTTCGGTACGTTCCGTTCGCGGTCTTATTTCGCTTGTTTCCCAGGATCCCTTTCTATTTGACGATACGATCAGAAATAATATTGCGTACGCAAAGCCTTCGGCGATGGACCAGGAGATAATTGCTGCTGCCAGGGCTGCTTGCGCTTATGATTTTATAATGAATTTGCCTGAAGGCTTTGACACGAGAGTCGGGGAAGAAGGTGTATTGCTTTCAGGAGGTGAGAGACAGCGCATTTGCATTGCCAGGGCTTTCTTGAAGGATGCCCCTATCCTCATACTGGATGAAGCAACCTCGTCTCTTGACAGTGCCTCGGAAGCGCAACTAAAAAAGGCCATGGAAAACCTCATGGCCGGCAGAACAACTATAGTGATTGCCCACAGGTTCTCGTCGCTGGAGCACGCGCAGAAAATTTTTGTTCTTTCCTGCGGAAAAGTTGTGGAAGAGGGCACTCTGGAAGAGTTGTTGGCCAGGGGCGGTGAATTTCGCTATTTACATGACCTGCAGGTTTGCGGGATACATTCGTGATTGAGCATATTGCGGAATGAAAAAGAAACCAGACTGGCTGGGCCTGAAAATATACAATGGGATACTGGGGGGTGCATTTCCCCTTTTTTTAATCTATTACGCCGGCAGCAGGCTGTTCAGGCACAAATACAGGCAAAGTGCCCTGTACCGGTTGGGATTGAAAATGCCGTCCGTGGAATTCTCTACCGGGGTGGATCCGGTGTGGATTCATGCCCTGTCAGTGGGGGAAACCATGGCATCGGTGCCCCTGGTGGAGGCGATAGGAAAGGAAATTTCCTGCTCGGAAATTATTTTTTCCACGGCAACGGAAGCAGGACAGGAAACGGCCCGCAGTAAGCTGGCTGGAAAAGTTTCTCAGATTTTTTACTTACCACATGATTTCTCATGGTGTGTAGAAAGACTTGTTTCCGGAATCAGGCCTAAACTCTTCATCGTCGTTGAAACGGATGCGTGGCCTAACTTGCTGTTCTACCTGAACAAATATAATGTTCCGACCTTTCTGGTGAACGGCAGAATGTCGCCTAAATCTTTTCGCGGAT
>JALXAI010000467.1 GCA_026992215.1 Desulfobacterales bacterium
CCGGTCAAAGGGAAATTCGTAGTATTCTATGACGTGAACTTCCTTTTCGGCTTCAAAGAGGTGAGCGCATCTCGGGTAAATAACAATCCTGTGCCCGTCCCCGTAGTGCCCGGTGTATCTCTTGCCGGTATCGAGGTCCACGAAGGTTATTTTGAGCCTGCCACGGATAACGTAGATGTGCTCAACCTTCTTCAGATGGTAATGGCCTCCCCTGAAAAATCCCTTTCCCGGTTTCAACGAGAAGTAAGCAAGATGCCTGAAAACCTTTCCGTCAGAGATAAGTGCCAGCTCACCCCGATCCTCAATGAGCCTTTTTTCTTTCAAGAACCTCGTGGTGACGGGCAATCTGTCGACCTTAACTTTGGGTATTTCTTCCATTTATCACTCTCCGGGGGTCTTTTTCCCTGGTGCCAGCCACGGCTCGCAGTTCCAACCTTTAGCGGCAAATCAGCGGCCTGAACGTAATACGCTCCCGCGAGCTCTGTTTCTCTCAGTTTCGTAACCCGGGATTGAACCCGGACATTGAAACTCTCTTTAAGTTCGATACCATGGCCGATTCCAAAACGGTTGACAGGTGGCATGATATTGAGTAGTTATCAAGCTGTAAAGCATCCCGAATGTCAAGGGAGACTTACACCTGTCATAGAACTTTACCGGTTATTTATCACATGGACTTAAGGTGCACAAATCTCAAATTTCCTTTTGCATTCCTGCTGGTTGTCCTCATTTTTTTCTGCCAGTTCGCGGTAACGCAACGTGTTCTGGGTGTCGAGGCGCCTTCGGGCAAGAAAGACCGGGTCTCGAAACTGTTTTCCGAGGCTCGTTTCAGGGAAGCCATAAACATTCTCGAGCGGCGCCTGAAAAAAAAAGAAACCTCCTTGGATTATTACCGGCTGGGACTTGCCTATGCCGGTGTCGGAAAAACTCAAAAGGCGATAACGGCCCTGGAAAAAGCCCTGCAATTAAATCCCCGCTACCTTGATGCTCTCTGCACCCTGTCTTCACTTTACCTCAATCTTGGCAACAAAGAGAAAGCCATGGAGGTTTTCCGCAAAATTGAAAAAACAGATCCAGGTTACCTGCCCTCCGCCCTTCGACATGCTCAGGACACCGCTTACAGGCTCGGGGTACTTTACAGGGAAATGGGGGATTGCGAAAATGCTATCAAGTACCTTCGAAGAGCAGCCAGAGGGAAAAAGAAGTTTCCGCGTGTTTACTACTATCTCGGTGATTGTTACCTGAAAACCCGGCAGTACAAAAGCGCCGTTTACGCCTTCAAAAAGGAAATAGCGGGGCATCCGAGGGACGCGAGAGCCTATCACGGCCTTGGAAAGGCGTATGCAAACTTGAAAGAATTTCCGAAAGCGGCGGAGGCATTCGAGAAGGCCATCGAACTTACACCGCGGGTACCTGCATTGTATGTAAACCTTGGCCTTGTTTACTGGCTTCTTAAAAAACCGCAGAAGGCAATTGATACTTATAAAAGAGCCCTGCGCCACGGGGTAAAGGATGCCGACATCTATTACAATCTCGGAGTAGCGTATGCCAAGCAAAACAGGTACGAAGAGGCCATCGGGTATTATAAGGAGGCCATTTCTTTGCGTCCGGAGTTTCTGGCAGCCACCGTCAACCTGGGTGTTGCATACGCGAAAGTGGGAAAGTTCGAAAGGGCGATAGCAACGTACAAGAAGGCGCTGTCCCTGAAACCGGACGAACCTCAAATTCATTACAATCTTGCCCTGACGTACCTTTCCATAAAGAACTTTGAAGGGGCAGAAAAAGAATACCGGGTTCTCCTCGACATTTCACCTCGCCTGGCCAGAAAGCTTAAGGAGATAGTTTCCCAGTAGAATTTTCGGAGAAAGGCTGATGACCGTAACCAGAGAAAGGCTTATCGAAACTTTTAGCAACCCCGCTTTTTATCCTCATCCCGTGGAAAAGGTTGAAAAAAGGGAAACCCACATTTCGCTGGTTTTCCTGACGGGGCAGTATGTTTACAAGATAAAAAAGCCGGTGGATTTTGGTTTCCTTGATTTTACCACCCTCGAGAAGCGGAAGTACTGCTGCGAGCAGGAGATCCATTTAAACAGGAGATTGACGTCGGATGTCTATCTTGATCTCCTGACCCTGAGAAAAAAAGGATCGAACCTTGTCCTTGGAGACACGGGAGAAATTGTTGAGTATGTCATAAAGATGAGGCAGCTGTCAGATGAAGATACGCTTGCTTATCTTTTGCGAAACGACCAGCTGAAGCGGGATCATGTGAGCCGCCTTGCCGGCAGGCTCGCCGAATTTTACACGAGTGCTGCAAGGGATTCGTCCATAGATACTTTTGGTGAAGTGGATACAATAGAATTTAACACCGAGGAGAATTTTTCGCAGACCCGTCCCTTTGTGCCGGATATCATCCCCGCTGACAGATACGACTTCATCCGGGAAGCGACAAGGGGGTTTTTATCTTCGAGAAAGGGGCTGTTTGAGAGGCGGATAGAAAACGGCTGGATAAGGGACTGTCACGGGGACCTTCGATGCGAGCACGTGTACTTCGAAGATGGGGATATACAGGTAATTGATTGCATCGAATTCAACGATCGTTTCCGCTACGGCGATGTTGCATCAGACCTGGCCTTTCTCTTGATGGATCTTGATTTCCTGGGATACGGGGGCACGGGGAACGAGCTGGTCAGGGAGTATGTGAACACCTGTTATGATCCTGATTTCTTTACCGTACTTGATTTTTACAAGTGTTACAGGGCTTACGTCAGGCTCAAAGTTAGCTGCTTGCAGATATCCGGTGGGACGCTGAAACCGGATGAAGAGCTCAGGGTGAGGGAGGAAGCCGGGAAGTACCTGGAACTCTCTTACCGGGCCGCGTGCTGCCTCCGAAGGCCTACGTTGTGGTTGGTTTGCGGGTTGCCGGCCAGCGGAAAGAGCAGAATGGCCCGCGAAATCTCGCTCAGGTATCAAATCCCCCTTTTTTCTTCTGACGTCATCCGAAAGGAACTGTTCGGTTTTAGGCCGGAGGACAGGGTTGATGAAGACTTCGGGCAGGGAATCTACAGCCCGGAAGCATCCAGCAAAACCTACGGAAAGCTCCTGGAACTTGCCGATGGTTCTCTTAAGGAGGGCATGTCGGTGGTTCTTGATGCGACTTTCGGCAAATCGGAAGCCAGGGATAAAGCGGCATCAATCGCCGCGAAACGGGACGCCAGTTTTGTCATAGTCCATTGCAAACCGCCCCTGGGCACAATTGAAAGGCGTCTCAGGGCGAGGGAAGGCAGGAAGCTTGTCACGGACGCGAGATTGAAACACCTGGAGGGACACGTAAAGTCCTTCGAAAAACTAAGAGAGAATGAATTGAAAAAGTCGATTGTTGTAGATACAGAAAGAAAATTCGAAGAAAATGTGCTAAAAGTATTTATAAACAGCTATTTTTTGCGGTGCCCTGAGCTTGTCGAAGAGACCGCATGCTGAACGTAACGTTCTTGTTGCCAGGATCTGCCGGGTCCGACTGGTTCGTCAGGAAGTGGCAGGATTTTGGGGATTTATAACGAGGAACCAGGTCGACCGAAAATGGGGAAATTCAGGCCTCGGGATTACTATTTCAAGAAGGCGAAACGCGAGAAGTACGTGGCGAGATCCGTGTACAAGCTGGAAGAGATCCAGAAAAAGTACCGCATTATCAGGCGCGGCTCCCGGGTTCTTGACCTTGGGTGTGCTCCCGGCTCGTGGCTGCAGTATGCCGAGGAAAAAGTGGGGCCGAAAGGAGTCGTGGTCGGGGTGGATCTTCAGGAAATCAGGAAAGACTTCGGGCCAAGGGTTTTCATTCTAAGAGAAGACGTCTATGAACTTGATCCCTGCCGGTTAAAAAAGTATTCTCCCAGTTTTGACGTGGTTTTAAGCGACATGGCTCCTGCCACCACCGGGATAGGATTCGTGGACAGCACCAGGTCGGTGCAACTGGCTAAGCGGGCGCTTGAAATCGGTCTCGAGGTCTTAAAAGACGACGGCTTTTTTTTATGCAAGGTGTTCGAAGGGGAAGATTTCCCTCAATTTCTTAGAAGGTGCAGGAGGGCTTTTGAGCGGGTAAAGATAGTTAAACCAAAGGCCTCCCGTAAAGAGAGCAGAGAAATTTACTTGCTCGGCATGGGCAAGAAAGACCAACCCCACGCAACGAAAGAGGAGGTTACTCCATGTCAGGACATTCCAAGTGGAGCACTATAAAGAGGAAGAAAAGTGCTCAAGATGCTAAGCGAGGCAAGATTTTTACCAAGCTTATCAGGGAGATCACGGTGGCTGCCAGGATGGGCGGGGGAGACCCTTCGGGGAATCCCAGGCTGAGGGCTGCCATAGCTTCGGCTCGCGCGGTGAACATGCCCAAGAACAACATTGAGAGGGCCATAAAGAAGGGAACCGGGGAGCTGGCTGGCTATAACCTGGAGGAAGCGGTGTACGAGGGTTATGGCCCCGGAGGGGTGGCCATTCTTATAGAAGCCCTTACCGATAACAGGAATAGAACCACCGCGGAACTGCGCTACATTCTGAGCAAGCACGGAGGCAGCCTCGGCGAAGCCGGATGCGTAGCGTGGATGTTCGATAAAAAAGGCCTCATCGTTTTCAATCGTGACGACGTGGACGAAGACGAAATAATGGAGATCGCCCTTGAGGCAGGGGCGGAAGATGTGAGAGACGAAGACGATCAACTGGAAGTGGTGACCCTCCAGGGTGATTTTGAAGAAGTAAAGAAGGCCTTCGAGGAGCAGAACATAAAGTATGAGCTGGCGGAAATTACCATGATTCCCCAGACCACGGTCAAGCTTGATAACAAGCAGGCTGAACAGATGCTGAAACTCATGGACGCCCTGGAAGATTCCGACGACGTTCAGAAGGTTTACGCAAATTTTGATATAGACGAGAAAGTTCTTGAGTCCATGGGGTAAGAAGCGCTGGCATGAAAACTCTTGGCGTAGATCCAGGATCCCTGGTAACAGGTTATGGGGTGGTCGAAGGTAGAGGACAAAAGCTCGTGCACGTGGTCAGCGGTTTCCTGAAAGTGGGAAATCATCGGTCCTTCCCGGCAAGGCTTGGTGCTATTTACAGGGGACTCACGGATATAATCATCGAACACCGCCCGGATGTCATGGCCGTGGAAAGTCTCTTCTTCTCAAAGAATGTCAAAAGTGCTATTTTGCTGGGACACGCAAGAGGGGTAGCCATGCTTGCCGGTGTTAACGCGGGACTGGAAGTTTTCGAGTATTCCCCCCTGGAAATCAAGCAGTCGGTAGTGGGATACGGGCGAGCAGACAAGGGACAGGTGCAGGAGATGATCCGAATATTGCTTTCGATGAAAGAGACTCCGGAGAGCAACATGGCTGACGCCCTGGCCGTTGCCGTTTGTCACTTGAATACATCTCGAAGCATTGACCGAATTGAGTCTAAGGGATCAGGTTACAGGTAGTGATAGCTTTTATTGAAGGCAAATTACGATTTAAGTCGCCCGAGTACGTGATCGTTGACGTAGGGGGAGTGGGTTACCAGCTCTACGTTTCATTGAACACCTTCTACGAACTCCCGGAGCAGGGAGAGACGGCAAGCCTGAACGTGTACACGCACGTGAGAGAAGATTCTCTAGAGTTGTTCGGCTTTTTTTCCATGGAAGAAAAGAAAATATTCATGAAGCTCGTGTCGATAAACGGTATCGGCCCGAAACTTGCCCTGAACATCCTTTCGGGCATAACCCCCGGAGAACTGGAAGAAGCCGTGTACCGTGGAAATGTCAGGAGGCTTCGAAGCGTTCCGGGAGTTGGAAAGAAGATTGCCGAGCGAATGATCCTGGAACTGAAGGACAAGCTGGCGGCCGGAAAAAGGGAAAAAGCGGGGACGAGAGTACCGATGCCAGCGGAAGTAGACGGTATCGAAGGAGATGCCATCTCCGCTCTTCTCAGCCTCGGCTACAAGCCGGCTGAAGCGGACAGGGCGGTGACCCTGGCGCTTTCTAACATGGAAAAAGGATCGGATATATCGCTTCAAGCCCTTCTCAAGAGCGCCTTGAAGTACTTAGCCAAGTAAAAACAGCCGGGTGTAAGTAAATGAATTCAACTCGAAAAAGCAAATCGGCGCAAAGAACGGCAAGGGACGAAGAAAGGGTGGTGTCCAGGCAGAAAAAAAGGGAAGATCTGCCCCTGGAAACCGGCTTGAGGCCAAAATCACTGCATGAGTTCTTCGGCCAGGAAGACTTAAAGAGGAGTCTTTCCATATATATCCAGGCCGCCAAGGAAAGAAACGAACCCCTGGATCATGTGCTGCTTCACGGTTACCCCGGCCTGGGAAAAACGTCTCTCGCGACAATAATCAGTTACGAATTAAATGTGAATATACGTATCACTTCCGGCCCGGTAATAGACAGGCCCGGTGACCTGGCCGCAATTCTGACCAATCTCGAACCCCACGATGTCCTCTTTATCGACGAGATACACAGGCTGAATCCGGTGGTTGAAGAAATCCTGTACCCGGCCATGGAAGATTTCCAGCTCGATATCGTAATCGGACAGGGACCATCGGCACGGTCCATAAAGCTGGATCTTCCCCGCTTCACGCTTATTGGAGCAACCACCAGGACAAGCTTACTTACGCCTCCTCTTAGAGACAGGTTTGGTGTGGTTTTCAGGCTTGAGTTTTACAAGCCGGAGGAACTGAAGCAGATCGTTCTCAGATCTGCCCGGATACTTAACGTGGATATCGACGATGAAGGTGCCATGGAAATTGCCGCCCGATCCAGGGGCACGCCGAGGATAGCCAACAGGCTCCTGCGCAGGGTCAGGGACTACGCCCAGGTCTGCGCGGATGGCAGAATAACACGAAGAGTTGCCGATGAAGCTCTCAACATGATGAACGTCGACCAGCGGGGCTTCGACAGAATGGACAGGTGCATTCTCAGCACCATTATTGAGAAGTTTGACGGAGGTCCCATTGGCCTCGAGACGCTGGCAGCCGCCATCTGCGAAGACAAGGACACTCTGGAAGATGTATACGAACCTTACCTTATCCAGGAAGGATTCCTGAAACGTACACCCAGGGGCCGGGTGGCAACGCGCCTCGCTTACGAACATATGAGCAAAGAAAAGGGATTACTTTCTTTCCTCGAGAAATCTTCCGGGAAAACAGGCTGACGCCGCGAACCCTTTACCGGAACCCTGCCCTTTTTTCTTATCGCGCTATCGAACCGGCGGTATCATGCTGAAATAATTACGTACACGAAAACGTTCCGTTTTTTGAGGGAAGGATTTTTGTCGTTCTGGCAAGGCGGGATGCAAGCGGACGATGCGATCCGATTTACGGACACCACGCTTTCTTCCGGCCGGGACCGCTCAGCGTTCAAATGACAGGTATGGTTTCCAGCGCTTCAGTCTTCTGTCTGTGACTCCTTTGATAGTTTTGAGTTCAGACGGGGAGGAAATTGGTCCGTGCGCATCCCGGTACTTAACGATTTCGTGCGCAACCCTGGCGGTCATAAGCGGCAGAGCAAGCAAATCCTTCTCGGTGGCAGAATTTACGGGCATTTTCAAGCCAAGGGAAAGTGCCACGGTTCCTTTCACTTTCGCCCTGGCGATTCTCACCTCGTCCCCGGGCAAAAGCTTAAGCTTCCATGAATCGCCAAAAGCCACACGCTTCGAAGGGACCCGTTTTATAGCGGTTTCCGTGTTGCCGTTTCCTTTCAAGCCACCCGCTTTTTTCACCAGCTCATCAAGGGTTGCCTTTTCCGGTGGCAACCCGTAAAGGCCCGGCCGGACGACATCTCCCCTTATCTCGACCCACACGTTTGCGGGCGTCACATCGTTGTGGAGACGGCCCTGCCTGTAAGAACACCGAAGATAGTAAAGACCGATCGCAATTGTACCCAGGAAAGCGATGGCGAGAAGTTGCCTGGGAGTGTAAAATCTCATGACATGGTCGGTTATGGTTACGGAACCAAATGCTTGAAAGGATGGCCTGTTTTTGAAAAGCCATCCCTCCTATTTGGCTTAATTTTCCTTTTCCGGTTCTTTTTCGTCTTTAAACATCTTGTAATTGATGCTGTCCACGAGAGCCTGCCAGCTCGCTTCCAGTATGTCCTCTGATACCCCGACAGTTCCCCATGTCGATTTACTATCAAGAGATTGTATTAGTACTCTTACCTTGGAAGCGGTACCATCAGATCCGGGGAGAACCCTGACCTTGTAGTCGCTAAGACGTACATCTTTAAGACTCGGGTAAAATTTTTCAAGCGCTTTTCTGAGGGCATTGTCAAGGGCATTCACCGGGCCGTTTCCAAGGGCTGCCGTGTGTTCGACCCGGCCTCCCACTTTTACCATGATTGTTGCTTCCGAAACAGGTGTATCATGTTCGGAAGTTTTCTGGTCAATTACCCTGAAGCCTATCAGTTCGAAATACTTCTTGTACCTGCCCAGCGCCTTGTTGAGCAACAGTTCGAAAGAACCTTCCGCGGCTTCGTACTGGAACCCCTGGTTTTCACGTTCTTTTATCTCTTCGAGCACCTGTTGAGCGACAGGGTCCGTGGTGGATAATTTTATTCCGAATTCAGCCGCCTTTCGCTTGATGGCAGACTTGCCGGCCAGGTCGGAAATGAGGATTCTCCTGTAGTTGCCTACCAGTTCAGGTTCGATGTGTTCATATGTCAACGGATTTCGCTCGACGGCACTGATATGTATACCGCCCTTATGGGCAAAAGCGCTTTTGCCGACGTAGGGCTGGTATCTGTTGGGAGTGACATTGGCGAGTTCCGCTACGTAATTGCTGGTGTCGGTAAGTCGCTTCAACCTGTCATCAGGTAAACAGCTCAGCTTTAACTTGAGGGATATATTCGGAATGATCGAACAGAGGTTCGCGTTGCCACAGCGTTCTCCAACTCCGTTGATGGTTCCCTGGACATGGTTGACCCCTGCAAGCACGGCCATGATACTGTTTGCCACCGCGACATCCGCATCGTTATGGACATGGATGCCGAGTTCTGCATCGGGGAACCTCTCCTTTACAGCTTTTACTATTTCGGTTATCTCGTGAGGCATGCAACCGCCATTGGTGTCGCACAGAACCAGGCAATCGGCTTTTGCCTTAATCGCCTGCTCCAGGGTGGCCAGGGCGTATTCCCTGTCTGCCTTAAAGCCATCGAAAAAATGCTCCGCATCGTAAAAGAGCTTCCTTGCGTGCGGTCGCAAAAAGGCCAGGGAATCATGAATAATTTGCAAATTACGCTCAAGAGTTGTTCTGAGCGCGTCGGTCACGTGTACGGTCCAGCTCTTACCGAATATTGTGATTACTTCTGTCCTGGCATCGATCAGTGCCTTAAGGTTGTTGTCGTTCTCTGCGGTTCCCCGATGGTAATGGGTGCTCCCGAAAGCCGCGATTCTGGAATTCTTGAATTCGTAGTTTCTTATTTCATTAAAAAATGCTTCGTCTTTCGGGTTTGACCCGGGCCACCCGCCTTCTATGTAATGAATTCCCAGTTCGTCAAGTTTTAAAGCGATCCTGATCTTATCTTCCAGGGAAAGGGCAAAGTCCTCCCCCTGGGTTCCGTCCCTTAACGTAGTATCGTATATTTCGATGTGTCTCATAACTTTTCCCGTTCAAAATGGATCAATTGGTCGATTATTCCGTCGGTTCCCTGTCCAGGTTAAAAGCGTCGTGCAACACGCGAACAGCCAGCTCCGTGCAGCGCTCGTCGATAACGCACGAAATTTTTATCTCCGATGTACTGATCATCAGGATATTGATATTCGCCCGGGACAGGCTGTTGAACATCTTTGTTGCAACCCCCGCATGATGCCTCATTCCCACCCCGATTATGGAAACCTTGGCGATGTTTGGATCCCCGTGAACGGGGCCGGCGCCGATTTCCCTGGATATCTTCTCAACAATCTTCATTGCGGCTTCGAAGTCGGCCTTGGGAACGGTGAAGGACAGGTTTGCCAGCCCTTTTTCCCCGCTGCTTCCCTGGATGATCATGTCCACAACGATACCGGCATCGGATATCGGCGTAAACACTTTGGCCGCCATTCCGGGAATATCAGGTATTTCCGTGATAGTAATACGACTCGTATCTTTATCGTAGGTAACGCCTGATACAACAACTTTTTCCATCGAAGGTTCCTCCTTAACAACCAGGGTTCCCGGTTGATCATGAAAAGAAGAGCGTACGTGCAAAGGAACGTTGTATTTCTTGGCGAATTCCACCGATCGGATGTGCAGTACCTTTGCGCCAAGACTGGCCATTTCCATCATTTCATCGTACGAGATCTTAGGAATTCGCCGTGCCTTGTCGTATACATTCGGATCAGTAGTATAAACACCGTCAACGTCGGTATATATCTCGCAGATGTCCGCACCAAGCGCTGCCGCAAGGGCAACAGCCGTTGTATCCGAACCGCCTCTGCCAAGAGTGGTGATATTTCCCTCGGAATCATATCCCTGGAAACCTGCCACAACCACAATTCTGCCCCTGTCAAGGTTTTCGAGTATCGGAGCCGTTTCAATGTCGTGTATCCTCGCTCTACCATGGTGATTGTCAGTCTGTATTTTTGCCTGGTAGCCCGTGAGGGACTTGGCTTCGTACCCCATCTCTTTAACAGCAATGCTGAACAGAGCAATGGTTATTTGCTCACCCGTGGCCAGCAGCACGTCAAGCTCTCTTGGATCAGGCTCTGGGGTGATCTCCCTGGCCATATTCAACAACTTATCGGTGTCTCCGGCCATGGCAGAAAGAACAACCACGAGCCTGTCTCCTTTCTTGTGTCTGTCCACCACCTTTTTTGCCACCGACTTGATCCGTTCAATGGTGCCGACAGAAGTTCCGCCGTATTTTTGCACAACCAAAGCCAAGGTTTTTATACCTCCTTGAAAATCTTTTCATCAGGGCTGACCAGCATCTATGCCCTTTGCAGTGATAGAACTCTCTGGAAGTTTTCCCACCTAGAATTCCGACGGCCTTAGATCCGTGACCATGAGAACTATGCTCGTATAGTTGCCTTCCTGGTCTTTGACTAGGTCAGGAATTACGGCCACCTTGCGGAAGCCACACTTCCCGAACGCCTTGATCGCTGCAGCCAGCTTAACCGGAATTTCCACCGCAAGTTTCTCCAGCCCCAGCTCCTTCGCAAGTTCGACGACTTCTCTCACGAGAGACGTTCCCAGTCCCTTTTTCTGGAATTCGCTGGCCACAACCACCCTAACATCACCAACGTGCTTTTTCCAGCCGTAGCGGCGGCGCTGCAACGTGATATCTCCCATGATACGGCCGTTATATTCTGCAATCAGCGGAAGTACTACATCATAATTGAGATTGTCAACCCAACTCGCAACCAGCTTCCGATCGGTAACATCATCCCTAAGAAAATTCCTGTCTTTGGCAGGTACTCTTGAAAAAAAATCTATCAATGCAGCCTTGTCTCCCCTGTTCAAGGGTCTGATTGTTACCTCTGTTCCGTCGGAAAGCACAACCTTTTTCGGGTACTTTTTAAGAATATCCATTGATTACTCCACGTTACACGGATTAATGAACCAGTTAATTTAACATTTTTAACCATTATGGCAAGAGATATTTTTCAGGCCGTACAACTTCGAACTCCCGCTCATTTTTCATTTTATCAAAAAATGATTGGTTGTGGTCCCCGTTTTTGAGAGAAATTCTTCTGCATGCGCCGGGACCTAGCGACCACATTACACGTCTTATGGCAAGTTCGACTGGTATCAGATCAGCATGCCGGGGAAGTTACACTGCAGAAGGCGGGAACGGGGGCAGATAATCTTAAGGAAACCGGAACGCCTCACGCCTCTGTTAATTGTCGTTCATTGTTGTGTCTAAAGGTAGCGGATCAGGGGTGAATGACAGGAGAAATATAGTTCTTGATATTGGGAATCCCATGTGAGAAGTATAAAAGAAAACGGTGTTTACTTCCCGAAAGCAATGGATATGAAGAAACTTTTAGATGAGAAGATCTTCCCCGAGGTTTCCAGGCTGTCCCTGGGACTTTTCTGGGTATCCCTGGTTTCCGGGGTCATTGTCGCCTTTCAGTATTCTCCCTGCGGAAATGTCTTCAAAAACGTTGAGGAAATCACCTTCTCGTACCCTTACGGTTTTTTCATAAGGGGAATCCATTACCGGGCAGCCGAACTTTTCCTGGTATTTACGCTAATTCATACCGCATATCATTTTGTCAACAGGTCCTACAAGAAGAGTATGGGTAAACGCTGGGTCTACCTTACTTTCAGCAGCATCCTGGTTTTTTTTTGCTTTTCTCCGGTTTTATCCTGAAAGGCGACAAGGAAGGGATGGCAGCGGGATTTATACTTTACAGCATGACCGGGCAAATTCCTTTTGTGGGTGAAACAATTCGCAGGCTTCTTCTGCATCCTTGCAGGGATTTTTTTGTTCTTCCGTATCTTTACCACGTGGTCCTGTTACCGGCATTTTTCCTTTTGCTGCTGAACAACGTTCATAGCTGGAAGCCTGAATCGGAAAGCATTACAAAGAGCCTCCTTTT
>JALXAI010000468.1 GCA_026992215.1 Desulfobacterales bacterium
ATATTAAGGGGAAGAGCTCACACTGGATAAATCAAGAAAACCTTCTACGGACAAAATTCGCATGGCAGAAAGGGTATGGTGCGTTTTCCGTTAGTGAATCGGCAGTCATGAATGTGAGGAATTATATAAGAGATCAGGAAAAACGACATAAGAGGATGTCTTTTTCGGAAGAATATTCGCTATTTCTGGAAAGGTATGGAATTGATGGAAACCGATGAATCGGTTAGAGGTATGGTTCGGCATGTGTGTCCCCACGGTTGAAACCGTGGGTTGTGGTGATGGTGGATGTGGTTCGGTAGATGAAGCGATTGGTTGGTGAAGGTGAACCCGTAGGTCCTGGTATGGTAGCCCACGGTTTTAACCGTGGGATGATGAAAACCGATAAATCGGTTAGATGATTGGTAGGATGGGTATGTCGCCACGGTTTTAACCGTGGGGTGATGGAAACCGATGAATCGGTTGTATGGATGGTATGGTACGTGTGTTCCCACGGTTGAAACCGTGGGTTGGGGTGGTGATGAACGTGGTTCAGGGTTGAAACAATTGGTTGGTGATGGCGAACCCGGATGTCCGGGCACGTTAGCCCACGGTTTTAACCGTGGGATGATGAAAACCGATAAATCGGTTAGATGATTGGTAGGATGGATGTGTCCCCACGGTTTTAACCGTGGGATGATGAAAACCGATAAATCGGTTAGATGGTTGGCAGGACACGTGTGTTTTTCATGAGATAACCACATGATTGGCAAGCAAATAGGAAATTACAAAATTGTCGAGCTGATTGGAAAGGGTGGTATGGCCGTGGTATACCGTGGCCAGCATTTGACCTTATCGCGGAGGATTGTTGCCATAAAAATGCTGTCCACCGAGCTTGAGCGTGATCCATCCTTTAGTGAGCGTTTTTTCCGGGAAGCAGAAGTTATGGACAGGCTCAAGCATCCCAACATTGTTACCCTTTATGACTTTATCGAATCGGAAAACCATCATTTCATCGTAATGGAGTACGTGGAAGGTACCACTCTCAATCAGATTATCAAGAAAGCAGGTGGCCCTCTGCCCCTGAAGCAAATCAGGGATATCTTTAAACAGGTACTCGATGCAATCGGATATGCTCATAAACTGGGGATAGTTCACCGCGATCTCAAGCCTAGCAACATAATGATAAATAAAGAGGGGCAGGTAAAGATCACGGACTTTGGAATCGCGAGGCTTCTTGCGGAAAACTTTGAGGCCACGTTAACAACAACCGGAATGGGCATAGGGTCTCCCTATTATATGTCCCCGGAACAGGTGCTAGCCTCAAAAGAGCATCCGATCTCCTCTGCCTCCGATATTTATTCTCTCGGCATTACACTCTATCAAATGGTTACCGGTAATGTACCATTTTCAAAAAAAGACAGCCTTTTCACGGTGCTGCAGGCACACGTCTCGGCACAACCACCACCTCCGAGGAGCTTTTGCCCCGATATTCCTGATTCCCTGGAGGAAGTGATATTAAAAGCCATTGAAAAAAAGCCGGAATACCGATGGGCGTCCTGTGAAGAATTCTGGAAAGCACTGGATAGCGCGATCAGGGAGGCTGAAGAGGGCAAAACCCGCCCCCTGCCTTTGCCTGAAGGCAAACAACCGATTGAGCGACCGGGTACCAGGACTGAACCCCCACCACCTCCTCCTGTACCCGAAAAACCGGAAAAACAGGATCAACCTGCAGTGCCACCGTCAGCCACGGGCACATTGTCTGGAACCGTGCCTGATCAAAAAAGGAGCGGATTCAAAATTGTCCTGAGTCTCCTTATAATTTTAGCGATTGCGGGAACAGGTGGGTACTTCTACACCCGGTACAGACAGAAGCCTCTTGGGGAGACCGGTTTACCCGTTACCTCGGAAAAGGATAAAAACAACGAGGTTGCAAAAGAGATCGAAAAAGCTCGCGAACTGATAGGTTCCGGTAACTTGAACAAAGCCCTGACAATTCTTGACAGAATTCTCAAGAAACATCCCGGAAACACCCTGGCGGCAAAGCTCCGTGAAGATGCTCTGGAAAAGAAGAAGGAAGAAGCTGAAGCAAGTAAAAAGGAGGAAATTGTTGCAAAATTGAAGGAGGCAAGATCACTTCTTGAGGAAGGTATCTTTGATAAGGCCGAGAAAATTGCGTCAGATATCCTGAAATCAGATCCTGGAAACCTGGCGGCTATCGGGATCCTGGATGAAGCGAGAAAAAGGGAGGAGGATCGGTTCGTAGAGGGTGAAGTGAGAAGGGGGTATGATTACCTCAAGGCAAAGCAATTTGACAGGGCTCTTCAGGTTGCAGAGGCAATTCTTCAAAAATATCCTGAAAATGCAAAAGCCCTTAAATTGAAAAGTGACGTTTTGGTCGAGAAGGATAAGGCTGAACAGGGACTTCAAAATGACATACGGATAAAGCTGGTGAAAGCTGAAGCCTATCTGGATGCCAAGAATTATGCGAAAGCCAGGATGGTGGCTGAGCAAATTCTGAAGATGGATGCGTCCAATGAGAAAGCGAAAGAGATACTCGAGCAAGCGAAAGCAGGTGAGAAAAGGAAATTTGTAGAAGAAAGAATTGCCAAAGGGTATACTTATCTTGAGGCGAGGGCGTACGAATTGGCTTTAAAAGAGGCCAATAAAGTGTTAAAAGCGTACCCAGGGGAGCCAAGGGCTTTAAAACTCAAGCAGGAAGCCACGTTTCTCCTTGAAAAAAGGAGACGGGAGGAACTTGCACGAAAAAAGACTCGTATTGCTCAATACTTAAAAGAGGGGAAACGATTTTTTAGTCTTGGCAAATACGAACAAAGTATCCTTGCTTTTCGTGAGGTTTTGAGAATAGATCCGGGTAATAAAGAAGCAAAAGCCTGGTTGAGGCGGGCAAAAAAAGAACTTGAAGCCATCAGGAAGGCGTGGGCCACCGGTGGAGGGGCATACAAGATAGAAAAGCAAGATCCTAAGGAGGAATAAGGACATGAAAAAGATTACGAGTCTGCTTGTTTTGATTGCGTTTTCGCTGACCTTTGTTGGCTGTGCTACCGATTACGGAACCTATGGAGGACAGCCGTCTCCTGCTGCAGGGGGTGCCCAGGGGGCTCTGATTGGCGGAGCACTGGGAGCGGCGCTCGGTGCCGCGATTGACAAGGACGACCGGGGTACAGGTGCGTTGATCGGAGGACTTCTCGGGGCGGCGCTCGGATGGGTAATTGGTCAATACTATGTTGCCCAGGTGCGTAGTCAGCAACAACTTGTCAGCCAGGACCCTCAAGCCCAGATGTATTATCAGCAGGCTGTGCACCAGCAAAGACCTCAGCTCATAGATCTAAACGCGCAGTTGAATCCGAGCCCTGTCAGACCCGGCTCTACGGTAGGTCTTGCTGCTGATTATACTTTTGTTACACCGCCTGGAGAACAGGTTCCGGTTAGTGAGGAAAGAAGGATTTACGACGCACAGAGAAATTTGCTCTACAATGATGTCAAGAAATCAGTTCGCGAGGGTGGAGAGTATCGAACGGTTCAGGAATTTAAGGTACCTCCCCAGGCACAGGAAGGGAAGTATTATTACCAGGTTGCAGTTGATGTGGCAGGGCAGAAAAAAGATAGCGGTCAAAAAGAATTCCAGCTGGCAAGGGTAAATGGAAAGCTGGTTGTTGTGGCCTTGAAGTAGCGGTGTACGGCGGCCACATAAGTGACCTGTCCGCGGCATTTTATAAAAGGGCTGAGTGAGTTCGGATATCTGAACTCATGTAGTGACTTGCTTATGGCAGTTCCAATATGAAGAACCTCGAGGAGAGGGAT
>JALXAI010000469.1 GCA_026992215.1 Desulfobacterales bacterium
GTCTCTGCGGTGCGGAAGCAATAAGTGACAAAACTTATTGTCTCGGTGCCCAGGTAACCAGGCTCATCGTAAGGATACATAACAGAAAACTTATTGCAAAAATACCTCTTACTCGGAGGTGGAGTATCACCCTGCCAGAGGCGGATCTTCGACATGAAAGGTTATAGGCTCCTTGAAGCGTTGCGTGTATTCTTTGAGCAACAACCTCCGTCTACCTATTCATAAGCCACATGAAAATTATGACACGCTAAAACGTTCCATGTTCAAAAGGAAGTATTTAAAGACCCAGTGTTTACGGGAAGCGCAATGCGAATCAGGCCGATATTCATGACAGTGACGGCCATCACGGCAGGACTCCTTCCCATAATGTGGGGCCATGGAACGGGATCCCAGGTGATAAAGCGGATTGCAGCCCCCATGGTGGGGGGTATGGTAACTACGACAATACTATCACTGCTGGTGCTCCCGGTGATCTACTACTTGTGGGCAGGCAGAAAATTCAAAAAAGCTTTCAAGAAGGCCGAATCAGAAGAATAACGCCCCTTAAACATGGGAAATTACGCTTTGCGTCCAGGTTTGCGAATTACCAGTCCCGTATGTTGTATTTCTCGAGCTTTTTGTAGAGCGTACGCCTTGTTATCCCGAGTCGCCGCGCTGCGGCACTTTTGTTGCCTCGCGACGCCTTGAGAGCCCTTAAAATTGTTCTTCTTTCCACCTCCTCCAGCGACTGCGGCTCTTCCCGTTCCGGTTGTGAACTGTCGCTCCCGATACTGTCCGTATACTCCATATCCTGGCGAGGTATGCTGATTGGAAGCTCTCTTTCAGTTACATACTCACCCTGCAGAAGAATTACCGCACGCTCCACCGCGTTTTCAAGCTCCCTCACGTTCCCCGGCCATTCGTGTTTGACCAGCATGTCCATGGCCGAAGGCGTAAACCCTTTGACCATCTTCCTGTGACGTTTCGCGTATTTGTCTAGAAAATGCTGCGCAAGCAGGGGGATATCCTCGGGACGTTCTCTGAGAGGCGGCAAATTGATCACCACCACGGAAAGCCTGTAGAAAAGGTCCTGCCTGAACTTTCCCTCGGCGACGTCATCTTTGAGATCCCGATTGGTGGCTGCGACAATTCTTACGTCCACCTTCAACGTACTGTCGCTTCCCACTCGCTGTATTTCCTTTTCCTGGATAACCCTCAATAACTTCGCCTGCATCGCCAGCGACATCTCACCGATTTCGTCCAGAAAGATTGTCCCTCCGTTCGCCTGCATAAAACGCCCTTCGCGCCTTCTGTCAGCACCGGTAAAAGCCCCCTTCTCGTGCCCGAAAAGTTCTGATTCTAGCAGGGTTTCCGTCAAAGCAGCACAGTTAACCGTGACCAGTGGCCTGTCTTTTCTCCGGCTGTTACGGTGGATGGCCCTCGCTATTAATTCCTTGCCCGTCCCGCTTTCCCCGGTAATAAGAACCGTGGCGTCAGACGGGGCAACCATGGAAACCATGTCCATCAGCTCCTTCATGGGCCTGCTTTTGCCAATTATATTCAAAGAAGCTTCTATCCCTAGCTTCTCTTTTAGAGCAAGGTTTTCCGTTTTCAGCCTCGTGTGCTCCAGGGCTCTTTCCACGGAAATCTTCAACTTGTCGAAATCTAGCGGCTTGGTCAGGTAATCGTAGGCGCCGGCCTTCAGAGCCCGCACGGCAGACTCCACCGACGAGTAAGCGGTCATTATCAGAACCGGAATGGAAGGGTTGTAGTTCTTGATCTTTCCCAGGGCTTCAATCCCGTCCATGGTCGCCATTCTTACATCCATAAGAATAAGGTCAAAGGGTCTCGCTTCGACCATTTCCACCGCCTTCTTGCCGTCATCGACAGTTTCAACCGAATAGCCCCAGCCGCTTACAATTGTCTCAAGCATGCTTCTGTGGCCGTGATCATCGTCCACAACAAGGATACTAGCCTTTTCTGATTGCTTCATGTTCACCTCGCCCGACAGCAGGTATTGTTATAAAAAATGTTGTTCCGACACCCCTGGTACTGGTAACCCTTATTTCTCCACCGTGAGCTTCAACTATTTTGTGAACTATTGCAAGTCCCAACCCCGTACCTTTCGATTTGGTCGTAAAGTACGGGTCGAAAATCCTGCTAATATCTACCCTGTCAATTCCCTTCCCGGTGTCGGTGACTTCTATCTCTATTTTTCCGTCATCGGTGCCGGATACCCCAACCCTCAGACGCCCGCCTTCTTCCATGGCTTCAATGGCGTTCAGGTAAAGGTTCAACAGGACCTGAAAAAACCGATCGGGATCAATAAGGGCCTTGGGAACGTGATTGGTACCAACAAATTCTGTTACTACACCCTTTGATCTCGCGTCTTCCTCCACCAGGCGAAGCGAATGCTTGAGCACTTCCCCGATGTCAGTTTCCCTGACCTTCAGCTCGGACGGCCGCGCGAACTCCAGCAACTCACTGATCACCCTGTTTAATCGCTCCACCTCCCGAATCATTATTTCGGCGGCTTTTCTTTCTTCGGTGTTTTCATCGAACCTACCCATGAAAAAAGTCGCGAATCCCTTTATGGAACTCAACGGATTCCTTATTTCATGCGCAACGCCGGCTGCCAGCCCTCCAAGCGCCGCAAGTTTTTCACTCCTTCGAACTTCCTCCTGGAGCCTGCGAACCTCTCCCAGATCCCTGAAAAGAACAACATCGCCAACAAACTCGCCTTCCTTGTTAAGTATCCTGGTGGCACTTATCGCAAGAGGCACCCTGCGGCCTCCTGGGAATTCACATTCAAGTTCTCTTTCAACCACCGTGTTCCCGTTCTCCAGGTCATCCCGCACCGCAGTCCACAACGCCGGGAAAAAAGCTTCGGGCTTTTTGCCTCTTACATCATCAAGAGACACACCGACAATTTTCTCTGCTGCTCCGTTTAAGAATTCCACCTGCCCTTCGCGCCCCACGGCAACAAGACCCAGAGGCAAATGGGATACCACCTCGTACGCAAAAGCGCTGGTGTCCTGAAGCAGGCGATCCGCTATTTTGTAGTTTTGAGCCCAGAATAGAGTGAGAAAACCGGCGAAACCCAGAAGCAGCATTACGGAAGATATCATGAAAGTATTCCTGATATCTTCCTTCCGGCCGGATTCGAAGGCAGAAGTGTCCAGCCCGACGAAAACAAGTTGAGGCTCCGCCCGAAGTACCCCGGCATAAGGATTCTTTTCCAAAAGAATCTTTCCCCCCTGCCACTCTTTGCACATGTTACCCTTTGTGCCGGTCCCGCACCACTTTCCACCCCACCTGTGCATCGGCCTGAAATACCTGTACACTTCAAAGGCCTCTCTTCCGCTACCCTGCTTAACCAGACGCCATTTTTCAAGATTTCCCGGGGCCAGGGTCTTGATCGATGATTCTGGAACGTACCTGGAACCTATCTTGGCCCTGTCATTTGCGGCCAGGATGTGTCCGTCGGTATCGGTGACGTAAATGTAAAGTATACCCGGCTGGCGCGCTATTTCTTCCAGAAGAGACTGAGTGTGATCACGTCCCCACATCATCCGCATCATCCCAGTCCTCGCACCGGACTCGAAGGAACGTATTATTGTGGCTCCCTTCTCCAGTAGTATCTCCGACATGTAGCGCTTTTCCCGGTTTATGTTCCTTATGGATAAAATCACAAGCGTGGTCAGCAAAATGGCAAGGGCACCCAGCAAAATGAGAGGCGACATGTAAAATTTTATTTTCTTCCTCGAAGATGTTCTGAATATCATTTTTTAAACCTCATCTCTCTTTGTTTGA
>JALXAI010000470.1 GCA_026992215.1 Desulfobacterales bacterium
CTTGCGGCCTATCTGGCAAGCAAGCACAGGTGCCTGGGAGTGGTACTGGAAGCTGCGTTCACTTCCACGGACGATATGATGGAACGCTATTTCCCGTACGGCTTTCCCGGGGAGCTTTCCGGGACAAAATATGATACGATTTCCCTGATAGACAGGATTAAAGATCCCGTGCTCTTTATTCACGGGGAGTACGATTTCACCATCCCGGTGAGTATGGCGCGAAGGCTGTACGAGAAAACCTGTACGCAGAAAAGATTTTACGTGGTGAAAGGTGCTGATCACAATAGCACTTATGTTGCGGGAGGAAATCAATATTTTCAGGTATGGCGTGAGTTTCTCGATTCTTGCATCAAGTGGCAGGGCAGGACGTCAGAAGAAAACAGATAGCTTCGCGGTCCTGGTGCCAGCGGTACCAGGGACCCTTGGGTGATAAACCATGCCAGCTATAAGCGTTCGAGATAACAGAGAGCTCCTTCGAAAACTTGTTTCCGCTTATTGCCCCGGAGACCTTATCCTTACCCCGAGTAAAAGGCTTGCCAGCCTCGTGGTTCATTTTTACCGGGATTCCATGATTCGAAAAAAAAAGCCCGCCTGGGAAGCTCCGAAGGTTCTTTCGCTTGCATCATGGTTGAAAGAAATCTCTCTCATGAGAGATGTTCCGTATGTTGCTCCTAAGTACTTTCGCTGGCAAGTGTTCAGGGAAATTGTCTCCGATTTTCCCCCTCCGGTTCCGTTTAAGCCTGGTTTGAAGCTTGCCAGGGCCCTCGATATGGCCTTTTCGGCTCTGATCCGCCACGGGGTTGAATGGTCAAAATCGAAAGGGGCGGACGGGTTGTTCGAATGGCGAAACCAGGTGTTTCGTCGTTTCCTCGATTCCCTTCGCTCAAAGGGCATGGTTCACAGGGAGGAGGTTGCGTTCCTTGCCCGTAATTCAACTCTGCTCCACTATTTCCCGGTCAAACGTGTGCATCTGGTACTTCTTGATTCTCCTTCACCGTCTGAGCAGGCCCTGATGAGCTACGTGACAGGACTGGTGAAAAGCTGCCAGTGGGGAATAGATGAAAGCTGCTTAGAGAAAAAGGTTACCAGGATAGCCTTTGGTTCTCCGGAGGAAGAGATAAAATGGACCCTGGAAGAAGTATTGGAAGCGTCGGTGAAGCATCCCCTCCATGCGCTGGGAATCGTATTAATGGATCCGGATTTTCAGGCTCCGCTGATAAGACGCTACCTGGAGGAATTGGTGGGAGCCGCTGCCACCGGGAGCTCTGGTTCTTACAATATTACCATGGGAGGTGCGCTGACTGATACCGGACTCTTCAAGGCTTCCGTGTTGCCGATGCGTTTCTGGCTGGAAGGAGAAAAACGCTCGCTTTTTATCTCTCTTTTGCTTTCGAGTTACTACGGGTTGTGGAGGGGGAAAAGGGACAGGCTCTCCTTGCTGGACCTTGATTTGAGGAGCAAAAACTGTCACACGAATATCTTTACCCTGGTAAAGGAACTGGCGGGCGGCGAAACGTTTAGTGAGTACCTGTTGCCTGATCTGTGGTTTGATTGCTTCGAAAGGATTCGAACTTTTGAAGGCACGTGCGACGAATGGTTCAGTATACTGGATACCTTTTGGAATTCCACCGGTTTTCCCGTGGTGGGTGATGAAATGGACGAAGTTAGCACGAGGCATTACCGGGAGCTCAGAGATTCCCTCGTCCATGGCCTTGGTGATAGCAGGCTCGGTATAGAAGAGTTTTACACGTGGCTTCAATCAGCGGCTTCCGATATCCGGGTTTCGACAACCGGTCATGAAAAAGCCGGGATACAGGTTCTCAGCCCGCTGGATGCCAGGGGCCTCTTCTTCGATCGCTTATGGATAGTCGGTCTTACCGGGAATAGCTTTCCGCGGCCCGTGAGGGAAATACCTCTCGTATCTCCTGCCGAAGCAGCGGCCATCCAGGGTTGCACCCCGGTGAGCCAGTGGGACTTTGCCCGAAAGCTTTTTCCAAAGCTTCTTGCTTGCGCTCCCGAGCCGGTCCTGACAAGGCATACATCCCTGGAAGGGGAAATGGTTGCGCCCTCTCCTTTCTGGGGCGGTGATGAAATATTTCTCGAGTACAGTTCGTGGAAGACAAGGAAAGGCTGGTGGGCCGGATCCGAGCTTTACCGGCAGGCTGTTCGCGGGGCTCTTTCACCTTCCAGGTGGTCGCTTCCCTTAAACACCCTGGATGATGTCCCTGCTTTTAACGAACTGAGCGTTAGCGCCCTTGAAACCGCTCTTTCATGCCCGTTTAAGTTCTTGCTTGAAAACGTACTCCAGCTTGCTCCCATGGAGGAAAAATTCGTCGGAATACCACCGCTGGAAAGGGGAATCTTGCTGCACACCGTGCTTGAAAAGTTTGTCAAGAAAGTAATTTCCGGGGGTATATCCCTGGACTCGGAAGAAGCGATGAACCTTCTCGTGGAATTGTCCGAAGAAACGATCTGCGGCGGCGGAGCTTCCTCCCTTCGGCCCTTCGACAATTCGACCCTTCGACGGGCTCAGGGCATCGCAAGCTCAGGGCACCGCAGGCTCAGGACATCGCAGGCTCAGGGCGACGTCTTCTATGAACTGGAACTGGAACGATGGGTGGATGACCGCAAAGGGCTCCTGGTAAAATGGCTTGAACTCGAAAGGAAGAGGCAAAAAGAGGGTTATCGGTGGCAGAGAGCCGAGATTCCCTTCTCGGGGCTCAGGATTGGAGACATACTATTGAAGGGAAGAATAGACAGGATTGATGCCAGGGATGGAGGAACTTTGATGTGCCTCGAGTATAAAACGGGGATGCTTCCGGGCCCGAAGATCGTTTTCGATCACATGGTTCGTCCCCAGCTGCCGGCTTACCGGCTCGCCGTTAAAAAGGGGATGGTCGGCGGGATCGAATCCTTCCGCGATGAGGACAGGAAAATTGATGGTGTCGCGGCTGGTTACCTCACCCTGAAAAAGCCGGGAGAAGTGCAAATCAGGGAATACGAACCCCGTAAAGAAAGCTGGGACCATTTTATTGAAAGATGGAAAAAGTGGGTGATACTGCGCACAAAATCCTTACTCGGCGGGAAATATCCTGCGGATCCGGTCCCGGATCCGGTTGAAACGGGAAGTTCTCCCTGCAGTTTTTGTAATTACAGCTTGATTTGTAACAGGTCTTTTGTCGAGGATGAAGGGGCTAACAGTGGTTGAGATTTCGGATCGCCAGGAAAGGGAGAAGGCGCTCGACATATCCGCTCATGTTCACGTGGAATCCCCCGCGGGAGCCGGTAAAACCGGGCTTATCATCGAACGGATACTGGCTCTTTTATCCGCTGTGGAACACCCATCCGAAATTCTTGCCATGACGTTTACCAGGAAGGCCGCTGCCGAAATGAAAGGACGGGTGCTGGAAATCCTGAAAGCCGCTGACGAAGGCGTGAAATCCGGAGACCCTTATACTGATTCGTTGATCGAAAAAGCAAGAAAAGTAATAGGGAACTACAGAGGGCTTCAAAGGGAAATGCTTCTGGCTGGATCGGAGCTCCATGTAACCACGATACACAGCTTTTGCCTCAACATTTGCAAGAGGGCTCCCCTGGAATCGGGGCTGGAACCCTGGTTGAGACTGGCTGATGAAAAAGAGCAGGAAAGGTTGAGAGAATTGGCGTCAGAGGAGATTATCCTGGATCTTCTCAAACGCGACCGCTACGACCCGTTCAGAAAAGCCCTCCGATCTCGATTACTTATGCACAACATGGATGTGAGAGGGCTCGCTTCCGAAA
>JALXAI010000471.1 GCA_026992215.1 Desulfobacterales bacterium
AACTCTGCGTCGGAAGTTTTAAATGCGATCTCCTTATCAAAAGTGACCTTCGGGTATTTTCTCAGCAGGGTTCCAAAGCTTTTCTTAAAAGTATCTTCCCTTGCAATGTCCCGTATCACCATGGGAACTGTTTGTATATTGATGAACCCATCTTTTCTGGTCTTGTATTTTCCCCCTGCAAGGCTAAATGCTGTCTCGAAAAAAGCCTGTGTGTACTCAGGGATAAGACGGTATTCTCGCGCACGGTCGGCCATCTCCTTTATGCTTGTAAAATCGATGTAATGCGTAGCCAGGCTTTCCCCAAGTTTTTCTTTAACGCTTGCTACGTATTCTTCGTCGACGTCTATTTCTATTTCGCTTAAGATTTCATCAATGTTTCTTGTATTAGCAGCCGCCTCCACGAGAAGGGTAGCCAGATTCTTTCCTCTTATCACTTCACTAAGAACATCAAAGACCTTGTCACTCCCCAGGGCATTCTTAATCTCGTCGATTTTCTCAAAAACGCGCTTTAGTACCTTTCCTTCTCTTGTATCTTCGGCAACAAGGTTAAAGATGTACACCTCTTTTGTTTGTCCGTACCTGTGGATCCTGCCCATCCTCTGTTCTAATCGGTTTGGATTCCATGGTATGTCGTAATTGATCATAAGGTGGCAAAACTGAAGGTTGATACCTTCCCCTGCCGCCTCTGTGGCTACTAAGATTTGAGTATCGTTCTTAAAAATCTTCTCTGTCTCGATTCTTTCTTCAAGACGCATTCCTCCATGGATCGTTGATACTGTATGGCCCCATGACACTATTCTTTTTTGCAAATACTCAAGTGTATCTCTGGATTCTGTAAATATTATTATCTTTTCACCGGGGAATTTGGTATCCAGTTTGGTAATGGTGTCTTTAAGCTCTCGAAGCTTGAGCTCCCCTTCATTACCAATAACGTCGCGAGCCATTTGAGAAAGACGTTCAAGGGTTTCAATTTCTTTAAGCAGCTCTTCTCGATTTTCAGCTACGCTGAGGGTTTCCCATATTTTTTCTTCCTTCCAGCGGTCTGCTTCACTCAGGTCCTCGATTTCCTCAAAGTCAAAATCTTGCGCGTGCTTTGGTGGCTCCTGGGGGCCTTCGAGGAGTTCCAACAAGCGCTTTTTTCTTCTTTCCAGAGATCTGAGAAGTGCGTACATGCTCGACGCGAACCTCCGCTGCAAGATCACGAGAGCAAAGGCGACGTTTCTCTTCTTGTCTCTTGTAAGTGCCTTATTGTATTGTGTGTTAACATATTTAGATAGCTCGTTATATATGTCTTTTTCATGGGGGGAATTCTTACCCAGATCAAAAGAGAGTGTCCTAACATGCCTGGGAAGAAAAAGGGGCTTTCCGTCAAAATCTTTCAGATCCTCCTTTATTCTTCTGATGAAAAGAGGGTTATCCTTTTGTAAAATGGATTCGTAAAGCATTTCAGCAGTGGCAAAAAAGCCAGGCTCCAACAGGTCCAGAAAAAGGCGGAAATTTTCCGGGTCTCCCTTGTGAGGTGTGGCAGTGAGAAACAGCAGGTGTTCGGAGATCTGGGAGAGAATTTCCCCCAGTTTATACCGACCTGTTTTCGTGAGCTTATCCCCGTATTGATAGGCGCTCATCTTATGGGCTTCATCAACTATTACCAGATCAAAATGAGAAGAAGAAAGAGAGGAAATAACACTGTCTTGCTTGGCAAAATCTATTGAAGTTATGATCTGAGCCTCTCTTTCCCAGGCGTTTTCGGCATAAAATGCATCAAGGAAACTCCGATCTATGATGGTGAATCTTTCTTCGAATCTTTCCCGCAGCTCTCTTCGCCATTGGTCTTTGAGATGCCCGGGTACAACTATTAGAATCCTGCTTACAAGCTGGCGAAGTTTTAATTCCTTGATTATGAGACCTGCCATAATCGTTTTTCCCGCCCCGGGATCGTCAGCAATTAAAAAACGGATCCTAGGTAGCCTGAGAACGTACCCATATACTGCTTCAATTTGATGTGGGAGGGGTTCTATTTTTGATGTGTTCATGGCAAGGAGCGGGTCATACAGGGATGCGTAGCGATATCTTTTTGCCTCAAGACAGAGGAAAATGTCTGTGGGTGGGGCTGTAAAACTGGTAGTCAATTTTGAGACTTTTAGCGTACTGATTTCATCCGGATGAATAAGTTGGTCAATATGTTGGCGGGAGTGTAGGGTTACGCCAATCAACCTTATATAATCGCCAACGTGCTCAACATGGTTTACTTCCACAGGTTCAGGCCACCTATGGCCTTGAACGGTGTCTCCCCTCTGGATTTGCATTTTATTCCCCTCTCTGATGGAAGGAAGGTGTATGCGTACAATACCATTATGTGTTATTTTGTCAAGGAAGCCACGCGGTTGGGCAATGCAAGAGTTTTTCTGTTAAAAGATGCTTAACCTTTCTGATTACGACAGTTCACTCCGGTCAGCCCGCCTATAATTGTGCCATATGGCAATGAAGTTGAGTGCGTGTGAGAGTAGCACTTGTAGATTTTGTAGCATTGTTCTCTATAAACCATCCATTGCCGGATGCCTTATGATTAACAACAGTAACTAATTTCGACGGGACAGGCTAAATACAAAGAACCTTGATCAAAAAGGATAAGCGATGGCCTATTGTATTCTCAAATAAATCAATTTTAGAGAAAGAATGTTACACTACTATTATTTGCAGTTTTAGTACTATTCGGGCGTGAAATCGCGTTTTGTTTCTGACAACAATAAATATGCTGAAATTTCAGTACAATATGCTTGACGCGAATTGGAATCGGGGTGTATGAGTAAAGAGCGCTGTATTTCAGTGTTTGCCGAGGCTTCAATGAGCCTCCCGCAAAGCAGGTGGGTCAATTTTGATTTAAGCTCATGCAAGGAGGGATAGATGCAGTTGCCGGAAATCACCACAAGGTTACTGGGCGCAAAGAAGGAAAAAGGCTTGTCATTTACCGATATCGGGAAGGCCCTCGGTCGTGATGAGGTGTGGGTTGCTGCCGTTTTTTATCGTCAGGCCAGTGCTTCTCTGGATGAAGCAAGGAAGATTGTTGATCTGCTTGGCCTCCCGGCCGAACTTTCCGAAGCCCTGACCGAGTTCCCCACCAAGGGGCTTGGTCCGCTTGTGCCCACGGATCCGCTGGTATACCGTTTCTACGAGATAATGCAGGTCTACGGGATGCCTCTCAAGGCCGTAATTCATGAAAAGTTTGGTGATGGAATCATGAGCGCCATAGACTTTACTCTTCACGTCGAGAAAGAAGAACATCCCGGGGGTGACAGGGTTAAGGTCATAATGTCGGGGAAATTTTTACCATACAAGAAATGGTAGCTTTCGCATAAAAGAGGGGTACAGGAAGTTTTCGAGGCTTTTTACCTTATCAGATTGTAAGGCCCGTGTAATTTTTGACCCGGGAACAAATGAGTCGTTTGGTCCTTTTGTAAAGGCGGTGTTCTTTCCCTAATTCCAGGTTGTTCCGAGAGAGGAAGGGCGACGCTTTCCCGCATACTGGTTCTATATTTGCCAATGGAAGTATCCGGAGGGGATAGAAGATCCTTTTAAATTACATCCTCGATTTTTACGGGAACAGCACCTTTTTCTTTCATTTCTTTCAGGGCATTTGCCCCGTCATCGGGATTTACGTTCACCGCCTTGATTGCATCAACGAGGAGATAGACTTCGTACCCGTTTTTAAGCGCATCTCTTACGGTGTTCAAAACACAGTAGTCAGTTGCGAGACCACCTATGAAGAGTCTTTTAATC
>JALXAI010000472.1 GCA_026992215.1 Desulfobacterales bacterium
TACCCGGGAGACATTACTGGCTCACCGCCCTTATGGCCGCGAGATTTCTCGCATCGGCTTTTTGCTCCGGTCCTGCTCTTCTGATTATCCTGTGTCTCCTTGTCAAAAAATACACGAGGTTTGATGCCGGGGAAAAGGCTATTAATAAGCTGTCTGTAATTGTCACCTACGCGTTGCTGGTCAGTGTGTTCTTCGTGCTTCTCGAAGTTTTTACGGCGTTCTACAGCCATGTGCCGGGACACATGCATGGTCTGGAATACCTTTTCGTGGGGCTTGACGGCCACGGGAAGCTGGTGCCGTTCATGTGGCTGTTTGTCGTGCTCTGTATTGTTGCCATTGTGCTCCTGGTTAATCCTAAAACGAGAAAGAAAGAGAAAACGCTGGTGATCGCCTGTGTTGCCACGTTTTTTGCCATGTGGCTCGAGAAAGGTATCGCGCTGGTAGTCACCGGTTTTATACCTAACCCGTTTGAACAGGTCACCGAGTACATGCCGACGCCTCCGGAATTGATGATTACTCTGGGGGTATGGGCTACAGGGTTCCTGATTCTTACCGTGCTTTACAAGGTTGCGGTAACGGTTAAGGAGGAAGTGGAAGCCCTGTAATTTAAGAAGTTGATCAATCAGGGAAAAAGGGGCTCTTTCCATCGAAGGGGCCCTTATTTTTTTGGAGTGAGAATGGACGGTAAAGAGTCTGCCAGGGGAGGGAAACAGGTCCGCGTGGCGCTTTTCTTGTTTTCGCTTTTGCTGGTGGGAGGAATGTGTGGCGTGGCACGTGAAGCTTGCGGAGACCGGAAGATGTGGATCGAACCCGTCACCGGTATGAGATTCGTTTTTGTTCCCGGTGGCTGTTTTAACATGGGCTCTCGCCGGGATGAACCGGGAAGAGACGGGGACGAAGGTCCGGTGCACAGGGTTTGCCTGGATGGATTCTGGATGGGTTGCTGCGAGGTTACGGTAAGGGAGTTCGGGATATTTGTAAACGAAACCCGTTACAAAACGGATGCGGAAAGAGAAGGTTACTCGTGGATTTATTCCGGAACGTGGCAAAAAAAAGCGGGCTTCGACTGGAAAAATCCGGGTTTCCCTCAGGATGAAAATTCACCCGTTGTTAACGTATCCTGGAATGACGCCAAGAAAATGGCCGGGTGGTTGAGCGAAAAAAACGGGAGGATATTCAGGTTACCCACGGAGGCCGAATGGGAATACGCTTGCAGGGCGGGAACAGCAACTTCGAGATTCTGGGGAGATGATCCGGGCATGGCATGTGAGTATGCCAATGTCGCGGATGAGGCAGCAAAATCCAGGTTTCCCGCGTGGCACATTCATCAATGCAACGACGGGTTTGTGTTTACCTCTCCCGCGGGAAAGTTCAAGCCGAATGCGTTTGGCCTGTACGACATGCTTGGAAATGTCTGGGAATGGTGCGAAGACAATTATCTTGCCAGATCCTATCAAAGCTACCCCTCGCGCAACCCTCTTGTGAGGAAAAGGGGCGTGAGCGACCTCGTTATAAGGGGTGGCAGCTGGTACAGCCGCCCGAGGTACGTGAGATCTGCCAGCAGGGACCATCTTCATGACTCACATCGCAGGGGAAACGACGTGGGATTTCGTCTTGTTATTAAGAGGTGAAATGATGATACTTGTTTTTGTCCTGTTTTTCGACCAGATCCCTTCCCTCGCCCGGATATATGGTGCGTTCGGTCTCCTCCTCCGTGGTGTCCGGAGAGGGCCACTTTTCAGGCTGCGGTTCAGGCCCCTCCATGGCCACGCTCCCGGGCTCCCTGTCTATCATGGTCGGGTTTTTCCTCACGTCCAGTTGCTTTGATTCGCAGCTGAACTCAATGGGGATGCCGTTGGGATCAAAAAAATAAAGAGAATAAATAAACCCGTGGTCAATGATTTCAGATGTCCAGAATCCCGCAGCCTCAAGTTTTGCTTTTATTTCCCAAAGATCTTCTTCTCCTTCGACTCCGAGGGCAACATGATCAAAAATAATGGGACCTTTAACAGGATAACCGTGGTCTTTTTCCTCAACGTTTTCAACCCCATCCCATTCGAAAAACGCGATCATGTCTCTGTCGGATAGTTCAAAAAAGTAATGCCTGTACCCTTCTTTGCCCATACCGGCAACCAGTCGGAGCCCAAGTAGATCTCTCCAGAATCGAATGGTTTTATCTATGTCGCTGGTAACCAGTGCCAGATGGTTAATGCCGGTGTATCTCATCTTACCCCCCCGTTTTCTAAGTCTCAACTGTTCGTGGTTTCCCGAAGTTATCGGATTTCTAAAGGGTCGAAAAAAGTTGTTCGCGCCTCCAGAAAGTTATGTTAGTTTATCCTATAATTTTAATATACTTTTATAATTTAACCCATAAAAGAGGAGGTATAAAGAATGAGACGGGTAATTATTTTGGGATCTGGCGCGGGAGGCACCATGGTGGCCGCCAATCTCCGTAAGGAGCTTGACGAGTCCGAATGGGAGATATTGATGATAGACAAGGATGAAAAACACCATTTTCAGGCAGGTTATCTGTTTATCCCTTTTGGTGTTTATTCGAAGGACGATGTGCTGAAACCGAAAAAAGAGTTTGTGCCGAAAGGCGTTGAATTTATTGTGGATGAAGTGGTGAAAATAAACACGGATCTTCGCCAGGTGGAAACGCTGGGTGGAAAGTATGACTATGACTGGCTCGTAATAGCCACGGGCTGCGACATCAAACCTGATCTTGTCGGAGGAATGATGGACGGATGGCACAAGGACATTCTTGATTTTTACACCCTTGAAGGCGCTCTGGCGCTTCGAAAGAAACTGAAATATTTTGATTCGGGCAGGGTAGTGGTGAATATTGCGGAACTGCCGTTCAAGTGTCCCATTGCGCCTCTTGAATTCGTATTCATGGCGGACTGGTTTTTCACCATAAACGGGGTGAGAGATAAGGTGGAAATCGAACTTGTAACTCCTCTTGACGGCGCTTTTACAAAGCCTGTCGCGTCCAAGGCCCTGTCGCGCATAGCCGAGAGAAAGAAAATAAAGGTTACTACAAACTTTGACCTGGCATCGGTAAACTCCGCGGAGAAGACCATAGAGTCTTACAAAGGGGAGAAGGTATCGTACGATCTTTTGGTTGCCATTCCGCCAAATTTCGGAAGCCAGGCTATTATTGAATCCAATCTTGGGGACCCGATGGGATACGTTCCCACTGACAAACACACGCTGAAGGCTCAGAATGTGGACAGGGTTTTTGTTATCGGAGATGCCACGAACGTTCCGACATCGAAAGCGGGCTCCGTTGCACATTACATGTCGTACACGGTGGTTGAGAACATAGTGAGAGAAATAGACGGGCACGAGGCCCTGCCAAAATTTGACGGGCACGCCACGTGCTTTCTTGCTTCCGGGTTCGAAAAAGCGATTCTTCTTGATTTCAACTATGACGTTGAACCCCTGCCGGGAAAATTCCCCTTTCCCGGTATCGGTCCTTTCACGCTCCTGGAAGAAACATTGAGCAACCACTGGGGAAAAATGATGTTCAGGTGGGTGTACTGGAACCTGATGATGAAGGGACTCGATATGCCTCTGGAACCGCAAATGAACATAGCCGGTAAGATCAGGAAGGCAGCATAAAGGGAGGGGCGTGGATGGAAAGAGAAAAAGTAATAATGGAGAAGCTTGATTTAATTGAAAGGCAGCTGGAACCCCTGGCAGATTCGGCGAAGGCGCTTGGTGAGCTAAGGGAAGATATTACTCCCAGGGTAAACGAAGCG
>JALXAI010000473.1 GCA_026992215.1 Desulfobacterales bacterium
CGGCAATGAATGGTTTATAGAGAACAATGCTACAAAATCTCCAAGGGCTACTCTAACACGCACTCAACTTCATTGCCATATGGCACAATTATAGGCGGATCTGCGAAGCAAACGATGGTTTTCGTTTCATTGTGCTTTAGACCCAGGTTTTCCCACCCCGCTTCAGGAACCTGGAATCCCACCTCCCGGAATTCAGGCTGCAAGGGACAAGGGGAAAAGGGTGGAATGAAAAAACACTCAACCCTTTCAACCTTCTCAACCTCTTCAACAGATCATTATTCAGAAGCCCCACGATCCGCTCTTCTGCGCTCAAATGGACTTCTTCTCATCGTCTTCGAGCATTGGACTACCGGGATTAAGATCGAAAATAAGACACGCAAAAACGTTACATGTCTTAAAGTAAGTATTCTAACGTATAACGAACAGCTAAAGATTTTACTTGCGGTTTGGTTCTGTTGGTTTATTCCTTGCCCTACTCAGATGACTATGGTATTATGACCATGTCATGTGAAGGTTATTTTCACAACCTTTGATCGGCGGGGGAGTTTATTTAACCACGCCACGTTTAAGGGGTGGGCATGGAACAAAGGATCTCGAAGTCTAAATTTAAGCCCAGGGCCCTTGAATATTTTCGTCAGGTGGAAAAAACGGGCAGGGAAATAATTATTACAGACAGGGGGAAGCCCGTGTTAAAGATTGTTCCCTACACGGAAGATCCTGAAAAAGAACTTGAGATGCTCCGAGGCACGCTCGTCAAGTACGATGCTCCCACTGATCCTGTCGGTATCGAAGATTGGGAAGCTCTGTCATGATCGTTTTGGACACCCACGTATGGGTATGGTACGTGAGCGACCCTAATCAACTTTCCGAAAGAGCCATTGAATATCTGGAGAAGGCAAGGAAGCAAAGGCGCATATATATTTCCTCCATCAGCGCATGGGAAGTCGCGTTGCTCGCAAAAAAAGGACGGTTGCAGTTTACTATCGATGTAACTGATTGGATTTCCAGGAGCGAAAAATTACCCTTTTTCACTTTTATACCTGTCGACAACAATATAGCGGTAAGGTCCGTGCACCTTTCCGGCTTTGTCAACCCCGACCCTGCCGACCGCATCATAATAGCCACCGCGCTCACCCTCGGAACGCCGGTAGTCACTAAGGATGAGAAAATCCACGCCTTCAGGGACGTTCAAGTCATCTGGTAAGAAAAATTTAAAACTTAGAATCTCTTCAACCATTTCTACTTTCTCAATCATTTTATATTTCCTCCTCTAAGAACCATTACCTGTACTTTCTCCTCCAACACTCTCTCTTTGTTATTCGTGGTGTTTCATCAATCCGCGGATATCAGGATAGATATTCGGGCTGGCATGAACTTCAATTTAGGGGCATATTCAGGCCTTCATCCTCGAGCCTCCGCAGCCATTGTCTTGCTCGCCCGCATCCGCCAAAACAAAGATTCTCCCGGCCTGGCAGGTTTCTTAAAGGCACTGGAATCATTTACCTGATCTTGCTGCCTGCGGAAGATAAAAATCCTGTGCCTTAGATCCTGCGTCTTTCGAGACAGCTATTCGGGCTTGAGAGAGTCGCGGCAAAAATTCTAAACATCCAAGCCCCTACAAATGGGGTGAACTACTGGCAAAATTGTGTTATTCTTCTCTTCGGTCATGATAACCTACTTCAGCCAGTTGGGCTGCCATGGCCAAACTTATACGGAGTTTTATCCTTGGTTTGGGCCGTCTCAACATGACGGGAATTCGGCAAAAAGCCGTGAATCCGCCTGCAACGAAGAAATGCCGCGATGATCAAGTTCCTTCACGCCGCCGATATTCATCTTGATAGCCCGTTGCGCAAGCTTGAAGCTTACGAGGGTGCGCCGGTTGAAGAGATGCGCCATGCCACTCGCCGCGCCTTCGAAAATATGCTGGAGCTTGCCGTGGATGAGCGGGTCGACTTCGTATTGATTGCTGGCGATCTCTACGACGGTGACTGGAAAGATTATAATACCGGTCTTTACCTGGTATCCCGGCTCGGGAAACTTCGTGAAGCAAAAATCCCTGTTTTTATCGTGGCCGGAAACCATGATGCGCTAAGCAAAATAACCAGGACGTTGAAACTCCCTGAAGGAGTAACCATGTTTCCTTCAAACAGGGCCGTTACGATTGCACTGGACGACGTTGGAGTAGCCATACATGGCCGGAGTTTTAGTACGGCTGTTATGAAAAAGAACCTGGCACGAAAGTACCCGGAAGCAATACCGGGTTACTTTAACATTGGTCTTCTGCATACCTCGCTAAACGGCAGGGAAGGCCATGAGACTTACGCTCCATGCAGCGTTGATGATTTATTGAACAAGGGATACGATTACTGGGCGCTGGGCCATGCTCACCAGAGGGAAATTGTCCACGCGCAGGAACCGGTTATTGCGTTTTCGGGAAACACCCAGGGCCGGCATATTCGAGAGAGCGGCTCCAGGGGTTGCTTCCTCGTCAGCGTCGATGATACCGATAAGGTCAGCGTTAATTTCAGAAGCCTCGACGTGGTGAGATGGGAAAAGATTACCGTTGATGCGAGAGGCGCTGAAAACGCCTTCAGTGTGGTGGATAAATTCAAAGCGGAGCTGCAGAAGCTGATTGAGAAAAACGGCAGCATTCCCTTAATAGTCAGGGTCGAAATAGAAGGAAGCACGCCGGCGCACGCGGAGCTTGCAAGCGACATAGAGCGATGGGCAAACGAGGTGCGCTCCGCCACCATCGATGCAAGCGGCGGTAACGCCTGCATAGAAAAGGTAAGGGTACTGACTTCGTATCCAACGGATGCAAGTCACTTATACTTTAAAGAAGGACCCATGGGCGAGCTCAATCAATACCTTGATGAGCTTGTCTCTGACCCCGATGAATTGATCGCACTGGGACATCTCCTTGATAGCCTTGTAAAAAAAATGCCTCCTGAGTTGAGAAAAAATGCCGAAAGCTTAAACCCCGGTGATCCTGAGTGGGTCGCTCGGGTAATCAAGCAAATCAAGCCGTTGCTGATGCAAAGATTGCTGGACAGGGAGACTTCGTAATGAAGATCCTTAAGTTAAAGCTCATAGCTTTCGGTCCCTTTACCGACATGATTATTGACTTCGAAAAGGGAAACGGAGATTTCCACCTTGTATATGGGCCAAACGAGGCCGGAAAAAGTTCTGCGCTGAGAGGGTTGAGGCAGGCACTCTTCGGAATTCCTTTGCGATCCCCCGACAACTTCCTGCATCCAAATCAACGAATGCGCATCGGTGCGGTACTTCAGCACAGCGACGGCAGTGTTATCGATTTTATTCGGCGAAAGGGCAGGGGTAATACTCTTCGTGCCGGCAACGACAGAGATCTTCTGGACGAAAAAGCCCTTGCCGGATTTCTTGACGGCGTCAGCGCGGAAGCCTTCAGGACAATGTTTGGTATTGGCCACGAAGACCTGGTGCGGGGAGGCCGGGAAATTATACAGGGAAGTGGCAACGTTGGACAGGCGCTTTTTGCTGCAGGATCCGGCATTGCCAATCTGAGAATAATACAGGATGAGCTTCAAAGAGAAGCCGAAGCCCTTTTTTCGCCTGCAGCATCCAGGAAGAAGATCAACCAGGCGCTCGCAGAATTGGAAGAAAACCGAACTTTACTGCGCAAGGCCGAGTTGCCGTGCTTCAAATGGGAAAAGCATGACAGGGTCTTGCGGGAAGCCACTGACAGAAGGAAAAAACTGGACGGTGAACTCGCGAGGAAGTTCGCTGAGAAAAACAGGCTTGAGCGAATTAAAGAAGCCCTTCCATTGATCGCACGCAGAAGGGAACTTCTCGGGGACTTGGAGGAACACGCGGATACTGTCCTCCTTCCGGAAGACTTCGGAGAAAGACGTGTCAACCTTCTTTCTGCTCTCGGGAACTTGCAAAACCAGAAGGAAGAAGCGTTCAGGGCACTTGAGGAAACAGAAAAGAAAATAGCGAAGCTCGAAGTGCCTCAGCCTGTTATTGATAACGATGAAGCCATCGAAGAGTTGTATCAACGGCTGGGGAGTTACAAGAAAGCGGAGAAAGACCGTATTCAGTTAGTGGCACGAAGCAGTGTACTGCTGAATGAAGCAAAAGAAATTCTTTCGCGACTGGGCGATGATTTGACACTGGAGGAAGCCGACAAACTTAAACTTAAGACCGCCGAAGAGGCTCTTATAGAAAAACTGGGCACTGAGTACGAACGCCTTGAATCAAGGCGGGAAGGTGTCGAGGAAGAAATCTTACGGCTCGACTCTTCTTTGAACAGCATCGCGGAAAAGATTGACTCTCTGGAAACTCCAAAACCTGTAGAAGCGCTAGAGCGGGAAGTGGAACGAGCCAGCGAGTATGTTTCTCTTGAAAAACATTGTAAATCCGAGTTCCTTGAAATTGAGAATTTGCAAAAAACACTGGAGAGCAAACTTGCCCGCCTGGGCCTCTGGAAAGGTGGCCTCCGGGCGCTGGACTCACTGGGGCTTCCACCTCTTGAGACCATCGACAGGTTCGAAAAACTTATGGCGGAAGCAGAGGCGGAAGTAAAACGGTTGAGCGACACGGCAAGTGAAACAGACGAAGAATTGATCAAGATCCGGGGAAGTATCGAAAGTCTTCGGCTCGAGCAGGAAGTGCCAACAGAAGAAGATCTGGTAAATGCCAGGAAGCTGAGGGACGAGGGCTGGGATCTCGTAAAAAAGATGTGGCAGGAAGGGGAGGAAGATGGTGAACTCATCGCGCGTTTTGTGAAAGCAATCCGTCCCGGGGTTTCCCTGGATGAAGCATACGAGATAAGTGTTCAGCGTGCAGATGATATTGCTGACAGGCTAAGACGAGAAGCTGACAGGGTGGCCACAAAGGCCAAGCTTCTGGGAGACGAAAGGGTCAAAAAAGCGCTTTTTGAACGGATCGAAAAGGAACTCAGGAAAGCTGACGATAAAATGAAGCAACTGGAGCGTGAATGGGTGGAGCTATGGAAAGCTTCGGGAATCATGCCCCTGAGTCCGAGAGAGATGCGTGCCTGGACCCGGGATATACTTGGTTTAGCGGAGGAATTTTCCAGGCTCAGCGAAAGGAAAAGACTGGCAGAAGCTAAGTGGGAGGATATCGAGAATCAAAGGAAAGCCCTGAGTGAGTGTCTACGTACCATAGGAGGATCGTCTCAACCGGATAAGGAGGAATCTTTGTCCAAACTGGTCACACAAGCAATCAGGATCATAAAAGCGCAGGAGAAACTCATATCAAAAAGGGAAAAACTTTTAGACGAGCAAAAATCCAGGCAGAAAGACCTGCGGGAAGCCCGCGATAAGGCAAGGCGCATCGAGGCGGACTTCAATAGCTGGAAACAAAAATGGCGAAAGGCTCTCAGCCCCCTGGGCCTTTCAGCCGACACCGACCCCGTAGAAGCAAAGGCGTTTCTGGCAGAGCTTAAGGAACTCTTTAACAGGTTAAAGGAAGCAGAGACACTTCAAAAACGAATTAAAGGAATCGAAAGGGACGCCGACCAATTTGCGAGAGACCTGCTGGATCTGTCTCAAAGGATTGCTCCTGAGCTGGTGGAAAAAGAACCCGAACAAATAGCGATGGAGCTGAACAGCAGGCTCAGGCGCGCCCGAGTCGCAAAAGCGACTTTCGAAGAACTCAAAAAGCAGAAGGAAAAGCTGGCCAAAAAGCTGAGAGATGCGGAGAAAAAGCTTGGGGATATTATGGCGGCGCTCAACAACATGTGCAACGAGGCCCGATGTAAGAGTTACGACGAGCTGATTATAGCCGAGAAACGTTCAAAGGCCAGGAGAGAACTTGAGCGCGATCTTAGAGAAGTTGAAAATCAGCTGAGAAAACTTGGTGCTGGATTAACGGTTGATGAATTTGTTGCCGATGCCGTGTTGGTTGATCCCGATACAATTGATGGTCGAGTCCGGCAGTTGAAAGATGAGATAGAAGGACTTGAAGTGGAGCGCACTGAACTCGACCAAACCATTGGAAGTGAGAAAACCGTGCTTGGGACTATGACAGGCGGTGCTACGGCAGCCGAGCTTGCGGAGCAGAGACAGCAAATCCTTGCGCGCCTGGAAAGCGACGTTGAAAAATACGTTCGATTAAAGATCGCTTCCGCCGTTCTGGGTCGGGCCATAGAGCGCTACCGGGCTAAACACCAGGGACCTATCCTTGAGCGTACAAACGAATTGTTTTCGAAACTTACGCTGGGTTCTTTCGAGGGAATCAGGGCGGAATACGACGAAAAGGGAGAACCGGTGCTTATGGGCGTTCGGCCTGGCGGCCGTCACCTGGTGGGGGTTGAAGGTATGAGCGATGGTACAACCGATCAACTTTACCTGGCGCTTCGGTTGGCAAGCATTGAGATGTACCTCGAGAACAACGAACCCATGCCGTTTGTGGTGGATGACATACTGATCCGGTTTGACAATGAGCGGGCAATGGCAGCGCTCGAAGTGCTGAAAGACTTCTCCGCCAAGACCCAGGTGATCTTTTTTACACATCACAGTCACCTGGTAGAACTGGCAGAAAAAAGCTTAAGCTCAGCAATATCAAAGCATTATCTTGGTACCTGATAACGCCTCTTTCGAAAAGGTTTGGCTTATCCATCCCATCTGGTCCACTCCAGCAACCAATTCGAATATCTCGCTCATTATGGTATTCCTGTTTTTACAGGCCATGGCAACCTCCTTCCCACTTTCGTGTGTTTCAATCGTCGGAAAAGGTAAGCCATGGCCTACTACGTTCTCAAACAAATCTCTTTTACAGAAAGAATGTTACATTGCTGTTCCGCTGGCAAGTGGCAGTAGCGCAACGATTAATCCAATGACCAATTTTTCTTGCTAGGCGAAGAAAACAAAATAGCAGGCAAGTGACAGAAATAATCCGATCATACCAACGAAAATGAAGAAAACAAAACCAATGTCCATGACACGGCCTTGAGTTATTGCCAGTATGATTTCATTCCAGCTTATCTTTCCTTCAATGTCCACGGCTAATCCCGAGCCTCTAACAAAGCTCTTTTGGTATATCGGTTTACCCCCTCCGCGTCTGAGGTCTCGAGCAAACCTCTCACTGAAAACCTCTTTTGCAACTTCTTGTCCTTTTCTGACACGCTTTTTTCCCCTCGCAAGGCATCCCCACACGACGCCAATGAAAAAGAGGATAAAAGAGACACCCATAATAAAGAAAAGTACGTATTTCATAATCCTCCCTGCGTAATGTTTTGTTCGAAGGTTTTCCGGTAGTGATTCTCTTGGGCTTTTGATCTGAGATCAAAAGTGCTACAGGGCCTTCGAAGGATTAAAAGTTTGTCGTCAGGCTCCTGGTAGCTCCTGACTTGATTTCAAACCCTTTGAATTTCACAGCTGGGTTTTCCGGCGCGTTTTCGTCTTTGACTTCGATGTCATAAACACCCGGCAGCAATTTAACAGTGTAGGGTTCCGGCGGGTGAGTGTCGTTCCAGATGAGGCTGTCCTCTTCGCCCTGCTTGTAAACGGTCACGGTGGCAGAAAAGGGCTTTCCGTCCTTTACGGCAGTGACTTTAAGAATACCGCCTTCGAATTCCGGTTTGGAAACCACTTTTCTCATGGCGTGAAGAAACTGGTTCGCGTTGCGGGCAGTGTAATATGTGCCTCCCCCTGCTTTTGCTATACACTCGAGCTGTTTTTTCTCTTCGGCAGTTACGTCGAAACCGATAACATGGATTATGAACTTAATTCCGCTTTCTTTAAGCTTTCTGACAAGCTGGCAGGGATCCCCGCCGCAAGTTTCCTTTCCGTCGGAAACAAGCACTATCGTGGTTTTCTCTTCCAGGTTCTGGAGTTTTTCCGCTGTTAATTCAACGGAGTAGCTGATTGGGGTTTTGCGTTTGGGTTTTATTGTCCGTATTTTGCTTATGAGAACCTTCTTGTTGAGGTTACCGAGGGGTACCAGCTCTTCAACGTCGTTACAATCGCCTTTTCTCCGATGGCCGTAAGCTACAAGGCCGACATTGATCCCGGCTGGAAGTTCTTGAATTAGTTTAGAAAGGACATTTTTTGCGATGTCGATTTTGGTTCTGCTGCCAATATGACCCCTCATGCTTCCCGAGGCGTCCAGAATGAATACTATATTTGCAGGTTTCAGGCTATTGCTTGCAGCATGTGAGCACGAGAACCTTAAAATAGTACTGGGAAAAAGAGCCAAAATAAAAAAAGCAACAGAAAGAAGGATAACAATTGCGTGGTTTCTGGCATTCATCCTCTACCCCTCCTCTTTTCGATTTTTCGACCAATCCTTCGCTTGGACGTTTAAGCTGGTCTTTTCTTCGCTAAACAAACCCATGCTCTGGGCGGATCGGGGCGAGCTGATTCAAAGTGAGTAGTCCTCAGAAGGAGGATTTCGAAGTAAGGTTCTATTGCAACAACAATGTCTCTGGCTGTTCGCTGTGGAGGCCGCGGTCCCTGCCTGTTTTCATCAGCATTACCTATAAGGCTCAACCACAATCCGTCCTCCCTTAAATTTTCTGATACTCGTCTTGCAAATTTTTTCCGTTCATCATCCGTATCGAAGGAATGAAAGCACCCTCGATCAAAAGCGAGACCAAACGGAGCACTTTCAACCCTGTCTTTAAAAAAATCCTTTACCAGGAAGCTGCATCTTGTTCTTGCGTCAGAGGCTTTTTGGATGGCCTTCTTAATCGCAATTTCCGATGCGTCAATACCGGTAACGTCAAAACCATTCCTTGCAAGCCAGATAGAGTTGTCCCCGGTTCCACACCCGATCTCCAGGGCTTTACACGGTTTGATGTGCCACGTGTTCACGGTTTCAATAAGGTTGAAATCGGGTTTTCCGATATCCCAGGGGGTGTCACCAATCTTGTATCGTTCTTTGAAACGATTTTTCACGGTCATGTTACTTTCCGATTGAGATGATTATCCAGTAGATAGATTCTCCAGCCGACAAGAATTCCAGCGGATAAAGATCGGTCTATGTTTTTGGATAACGCCAAAGTACGGGAGGAACTGCGTGCACGAGTCTATTTCGTTTTCTAGCCAGAGCCCTTTAATTTTTTATAGTAAAAAATCTCAATGAAGACAAGAGGATTTAGCTTAAAGATCGATCAGTGTAACTCGTATTAGGATACCGACAAACAAGACCTCAGCCAATTTAAGAATCAGGGGATCTTGCATCCAATTCTGAATCAGCCGATCGAAGAACTCTCTTATTTTTTGCCGATTTTCCCGATTAGCTTGAGCATGAACGTGTAATCTTTGGATAGTAGGCTCCAATCGAATCGGAGAGGGATATAAGTGGATAAGGCGTTATTTTCATTGTAAAGTCCGTGGGTTGTTAAATTTTCACGCAAACCAATTTTACAGGAAATATGTCATATCATTGGAGAATCACTCTACAGAAGAGCGGCTATCCTGGTTTTTCGCTGACCGGGAAATAGAACGGAATGCCCCTCCGGAAGCTATTCATTCATGAAAACAATTCCAGTGAGTTTATTATTTTTGAATTTGAAACCGATATCATCCACAAACAAGGAGCCATTTTCTTCTTTGATGATCTGGTTTGAATAATTATTCTTAAGAATTGTACGGACTTTAACCATCGAGATGGAACCATTGAAGTCCATCATCAAATTTCTCATTAGATCACGATCTTCTCTCAGATACGTTATCTCTCGTTGTAAATGGTCATAGCTTACTGACTGGTCTACAAATATATATAACCAAAAAAGATTTGTTGATATGATTATTGCGAGAAAAATAAAAGACAGTGTCTTTGAATTCATGACGGCACCGCAGTTTATGATTTGGCTGAACCGGAGAAAACAGAGAACCCCCGGTAAACGATTTCAAAAAGGCCACCCGCGGTCGGTTTTTCTCCCGAAATAACTATACGATAAAGAGATTTCGGGGTACCAAGCCACTATCGTCAGTTACAACCGGCGATTTTGGGCGAAAAAAGAGGGACTAACCAAAAATGGCTAATCCCTTGTAACATAAGGCTTTGCGAGTGATGGCGAGGCCCAGAATCGAACTGGGGACACGAGGATTTTCAGTCCACTGCTCTACCGACTGAGCTACCTCGCCTCGGGCATTCGAAATGTAAGCAAAAGTTTGGGAATTGTCAAGTCTTTTCGAGACGAGTTTCCGGTTATTCTTTTTTGGATTTTTCTTCTGTCTTTCCGGTCTCTTCCGTCTCGTCCTCAGGAAACTTGAAGTCCTTTTTGAATTCTCTTTCAGCAGTGATAAGTGCATCTTCGAGTTCTTTGGCGAGATCGTCAAGCTCGCTTTCATCAAGTTCCAGATCCGTGAATTCGTGGTCTGACATTGCGATCTCGTCAGTTTCGATAACCGTAACCTCGTCGGTTTCGTCAATCGCAGTAGCACCGGGTTCCTCGAGGTCAATCGGTTCGGTGTCTCCTCCCAACTCCAGGGCATCCGATGAAGTTTCGAGATCGACTACGGGTTCCGTGCTTTCTCCCACCAGATCTAGCAATGCTTCATCACCGGCCAGATCAGTGCTGCTGATTTCCTTTAAAGACATGTCCAGGTCAAGGGGCTGGGTGCTTTCTCCCTCATCTGTATCCAGGGGTGTAAGAATATCTTCGGACAGGGCCTGGTCGATTTCACTATCTGAAATGGTGATTCTCGGTTCTTCTCCCGTTTCCACGATGGGTTCGGTGTGTTCCGGAGAAGTGTCTCCAAACAGGGGAGCGGTTATGTCTCCCTCCTCTCCGATTTCTATGGTTGGTTTCGTATCTTCCACAGAGTCTTCGAAACCTTCAGGCAATGGCGGCAGCTCTCCACTTTCGGGCGGAGGAATTGTTGCCTTTACCTCTGCTTCTTCAAAGTCTTCCAGCAGGGAACCCAGTAAAAATGGTACTTCCGGCTTAATGCCCGGTAACCTCAAAGACTCCCTCACAGCCAGGAGATTGTTTCCGCACTTCTTGCAACTTTCCAGATAATCAAAGCTTGTGTAGTCACATTTTGGGCATTTCATGAAAAGCTCCTGTTCGCAAATTTGTCCTTATTTCCATCCTCTCAACCTATGGGTACAAGTGTTCAAAATTACTAGTTAACAATATAAAACTTAAAGGAAACAGGCGTCAAGAAAAAATCCCCAGGTCTCCCCAATAGTGTTGAACCAGTGCCACCGAGACAATAGCTGCCGTTTCACATCTGAGGATTCTTGGCCCCAAAGAAAAGGGTAAAAAGCCTTTCTTTTTTGCCATCTCTACTTCTTTTTCGGTAAAACCTCCTTCCGGTCCGACAAGTACAATGATTCCGCCTGTCTCGCGGTGTTCCTTGTATATGTTGCGGAGAGATATTCCTTCTTCTTTTTCCCACGAGACGAGTTTGAGGGAAAAATCATTTCCGGCTATGAGATCATGCAGCGGCAAAGGATCGTGTAATTGGGGCAATCGGGTCCTTCCGCTTTGCTGAGAGGCGCTCTTGACAATTTCTTTCCACCTTCTCTTTCGTTTTTCCACATGATGGCACTTCAACTGAGATCTTTCCGCTTGAAACGGGATTATTTCAGACACTCCCAGCTCGGTTACGTGTCGGATTATCATGTCCAGCTTGGATGTGCTGACAAGAGAAATTCCAAGGGCGATACGAACAGGGGATTCCGCGTTGCTATCCAGCGCTCGAACAGCTTTTACAATCACCTTTCGCCGAGCTACGGCTTCAATATCGCAAAGATACTCCTTTTCCTCCCGGTCTACCAGGATTATCTTCTCGTTTTTTCTCAACCTGAGTCCATGTATTATATGGTGCGCAACATCGTTCGAGAGTTCCAGGGTTTTGCCCCGGTGGATTCTGGTGTCTATAAAAAAGCGTGCAAGGGACATGGTGTTGTAAAAAGATGAGCTAACTATTTGACCCGCTTTCCCAAACCGGATATTTTAATACTGTAATTATTGTGATTTTATACGGAAACAATTTTAAATACAACCGGATAAGGGACCAAGTGTGTCTGAGTGTGTCTGAAATCGGATACTCACAGAAAGGAAGCAAAAGTAGACATAAAAAACTTGAACATATTGCCCTTTACCGGTGATCATATAAGACAGGCGACTGCCATAGAGCGGATGAGTTTTCCCACACCATGGACAGCGGAAGCTTTTGTCGGGGAGCTCACGGTCAAGAACTCGTATGGCCTTGCGGCGGTTTTCAGGGATGATCAAACAGACAGGCTCGTCGGTTACATCCTTGGCAGATGGGTTCTGGACGAAATGGAAATAATTAATCTGGCGGTTCACCCGGGGCA
>JALXAI010000474.1 GCA_026992215.1 Desulfobacterales bacterium
TTTGCGCACTCGGCTACGTTCACCTGGGCAGGCCGAGCGTGGTAAAAAGGGAAATACGGAGGTTCGTAGAAAACCTGGCCTCGCTTAAAAAGCCGGAGATAATCTGTTTTCATGATGATTGTTACGCCACCCTGAAAGTGAAGGCGGCCGAGTACGGCGTTTCCGTTCCGTTTAAAGTGACACACCTTTTCGAATACCTGTTCAAGCAGCTGAAGAAAAAGGCGGCAAGCGTCGAGCCGTTAAACATAAAGGTAGCCTACCAGGCACCATGCGCTTCCAGGTATTGCCCGGAAAAGGATCATTTTATCGATGAAATTTTTGACCTGGTGGGTGTGAAAAGGGTGTCAAGAACCCATGAGAAAGCGAAAGGCTTGTGCTGCGGCGCACCGTTAATGGCAAGAGACAGGAACAGGGCCCAGGAGATAAAGTTAAGAAACGTGAAAGACGCGGTGGAACATGGAGCAGAGGCGATGATTTTCTTGTGCCCCATGTGTTACCTGAACCTGAGAAAAATTTGCCGGGAGCAAAATATCCGGCCCATATTTATCTCTGATCTGTGCCTCATGGCACTTGGAGAAAAGACTATTGATACCTAGAAAAATATGTTTAAAATTATTGACGAGGGTAAAATTATGTGTTAAAAGACCAAGCTCGATTGTTTTCGAGGGGCCGTTAACTCAGCTGGTAGAGTATCTGCCTTTTAAGCAGAGAGTCGCTGGTTCGAATCCAGCACGGCCCATATGGAGCGTCCCCATCGTCTAGCCAGGTCCAGGACACCGGCCTTTCACGCCGGCAACACCGGTTCAAATCCGGTTGGGGACGCCATGACAATTTTGAGGGGTCAGGAAGAATTTCCTGACCCCTATTTTTTCCATGGTGACGCAATCGATACCTTTCTCAGGAAAATGACTTTCGAGTTTCCTTATCTGCTGGATCACTCACAAACCTGAATACAAAACCGTTTTACTACGCCTGACTTGGTAGTCCCGCTGGTTTACTCGACTCATCATAATTCTTGGTTCTTTCAGCTACCACGAAAACGTGGATGTCTCCTCAAGGGGAAATCTCCAAAAAACTTCCGGCTCCCGGAACAGAAGTTCACTCCTGCAAATTTGCATAATGCATGGAATTCAAAGATGAATGCGCTGTTTTTTAGGTTTTGTGTGCAGCTGCCGATATATCATGATCACTTGATCGCTGTATATGAATAGGCATGCATCTGGTGGGAAACAAAGTCTAACACAAAAAGAAAATCCACAATCCTTCGGCAGGCTCAGGACGGCGCCCTTTGGCAGGCTCAGGACGGCGCCCTTTGACAGGCTCAGGACGGCGCCCTTTGACAGGCTCAGGACAGCGCCCTTCGGCAGGCTCAGGACGGCGCACGCTCAGGATATCGCAAACTTCCTTCAACCAATTCAACCATCTCAACCCTTTCAACCTCCTTAACTTCCTCAACCATCTCAACTTCTCCAAGCATCGGATTACCTGGATTAAGATCGAAAATAAGACACGCAAAAATGTTACATATCTTTAAAGAAAGTATTCTAAGGCAGCGAAGCCGCAACCAAAATTTAGGATACGACCCTTCGACAGGCTCAGGGCACCGCCCTTCGGCCCTTCGACGGGCTCAGGGCAGCGCAGGCTCAGGGCAGCGCTTTGCTTTGAAACCGCAAAGACGCCCCGTTAAATAGCCTTGGGATTTAACAGGGCAAGCAAAGGACGCAAAGAAAAACTTTTTTCATTTCTCCAATCAGCGCCCGGCGATTGGAGAAATGTGCTCTGCCGCGTTGCGGCAAGCCGTTCTCACCTAAAACTTAACACGTAAAACTTAAAACCCAACTTAGGGCCGAAGGTCCGCCTCCGGAGGATTGTAAATCCGTCTCTGGAGGATCGAAGGTCCGCCTCCACCGGTTAAAAACGGACAAATCGCAGTACGAAGATTAAGACACGCTAAAACGTTACATGTCTCAAAGGAAGTATTCTAAGGAAGAATCAAGCGATATAAGAAAAAATTCAACGATGCCCCTGTAATCCGGTACACGGGATCACTCCGAACGCTAAGCAAAGAGCCAGTGGAGCCTCAAAGTCCAAACAAAAACTTCTACGTTATCCCAAACGCAAAGGTGTTACGGTCTATACAACCCCCGTTGTTTTCATGATTTACCACGGTACTTTCAGACTTTTCCAGACGTTGATTGCTGAGGGTTGACATTCTCAGAAATCGGAGGCATAAATAAAACAATGCAGGGGAATGAAGTCTCCCTTGAACCGTCCGATACTATGGGCTGATGACTTCTACCTTTAAGCGGGTGGGAGTCCGAAAACCCGATTCCTACCCCACTTGGGTTACCGGGTGGGGCGAAAGATGGAGAAATATCAGATAAGCCTCGCACCGGAGCATCAGTGCGAGGTTTTTGTTTTAGAGGGGGAAAAGATGCTTAACGAATACAAACAGGTACGGGAAGAGCTTGTACGCGTCATTGACCTTATGAGTAACCGTGCGGTCGCGAAGGAAGAGCAGAAAATAGAGGAAAACCTGAGACACCTCAAAAAAAAGGTTGAAGAAAACGCATTCTACCTCGTTGTGCTTGGGCAATTCAAAAGAGGGAAGAGCACGTTCATCAACAGCCTTCTCGGAGAAAAACTTCTTCCCACCTCCGTGGTTCCTCTTACATCTATTATCACGCTCCTCAAATACGGCACCAAAGAAAAGATATCCGTGGTTTTCACGGACGGAACCATGAAAGAAATATCAAGGGATGAGCTCGTGGATTATGTCACCGAAAAAGGCAACCCCAGGAACGAAAAAAACGTTTCACAGGTGATAGTCGAGTACCCGTCAGACTACCTGAAAGAAGGTGTGCATATCATTGACACCCCGGGTGTCGGATCAATCTTTGAAAACAACACCGAGATGACTTACAGCTTTCTTCCCAAAGTGGACGCGGCTCTTTTCCTCCTGGCAGTTGATCCCCCGATCAGCCAGTCGGAGCTCGATTTTCTGAAAGACGTAAAACAATACGTGCACAAGATATTTTTTATTCAGAACAAGATCGACTACATGGACGAAGACGAGAGAATCGAGTCGATGAATTTCTCGAAGAAGGTTCTCGAGGAGACCCTGGGTTCGGATGAAATCAAGATATTCCCTCTTTCGGCTAAATGGGCCCTGGAGGGTAAACTTTCTGGGGACAGGGCAAAAATAGAAAAGAGCTGTCTTCCCGAGTTCGACAAAACCTTGAGTGACTTCTTGATGAAAGAAAAGGCGCAGGTGTTTCTGAATTCGGTTATACAGAGCACGAAAAAGCTGCTGAACGACGAGGAGTTTGCGATTCGCTTGAAACTCAAGGCCATTGCAACTCCACTTAAGGACCTGGAAGAAAAAATAAAACTGTTCGAAGAGCAACTGGAAAACATAAAGCAGGAAAAGCACGATAACAGCTACCTGTTCGAAGCGGAAATAAAGCGCCTGATGGACAAGGTGGATCGCGAGATTCAAAAAATGCAGCAGACCCAGCTTCCCAGGCTGCTGGAAGAGTTGAAACGGGCTGGCGAGGAAAACAAGCACCTCGCTACATCCGAGTATGTAAGGGTAATGGAAGAAAAGCTGCAGAAAGGGATAGTGGAAACCTTTGACAGGTGGGTATCCGAGCAAGAAGAAAGGTTAAACGAGGAATACGCGAGGATATCAAAGCGTTTTTCCGACCGGACAAACAAAATAATTGAAAGCCTCATGGACGCATCCGCGAGACTTTTTGACATAAAGCTTGAAAGGATTGAAACGGACGAGTCAATAAGCGAAGAGAGGCGCTTTTACTACCTCCTCGGCGATCCTCCCAAGTTCTTCGATCTCGAAGGTGCCCTCGACTTTTTCTCGAGGGCCGTTCTGCCAAAAGGTTATTCTCAAACAAAGATGCTGAAAAAGATAATCAAGAAGCTTCCGGAGAGAATTGACGCCAACTGCGGGCGTGTGAGAGCAGATTTCATGAGACGTATCAAGGAGAGCTTCCTTGATTTCAGGTGGAACCTCAACATGAAGATTGACGCAACCGCAAACAGCATCAAAGAAGCCCTGGAAAAGGCCGTGGAAATGAAAAAGGCCAGTTCCGAGGAAGTCCGCACGCTGGAAAAAGAACTGCTACGGGAATTAAACACCATCGAGGAGTTAAAAGCCAGGCTTGATAAGATCCAGGTATCCCTGGCAGGGAAAAGCTAGCGGAGCCCGGCAAAAACTGTAAAAAACAACAGAACGTTTCGTTTACAATCCTCGGGGAAACTGAACAAATGACCCAGTTAATCGTCTACAAGAGTAATGAGGGAATCCTGGTATGCACGGACAGTTCCGCCACGATGTTTGACGACAACAATGCAGTTCCCTGTTGCTTCCGGGTCCAGAAGCTCTTCCAGATCACCCCCGGGATACTCATGGCTACGGCAGGAGCCGGTTACGGGCTGGCTTTTTGTGCTTCTTTTCAAAAATACATCCGGGGAAAGGGATTATGGAGTTACGAAGATGTTGCAATGGTGGCTCTTCCTTTTCTCCGCTCCGAATTTCAGAGATTCAGGAACGAATGCGACGAAAGATCAGCGATCCCCGACGTGGAAAGGGTTTATTTCATCATCGCGGGTGTCCAGCCCGGCCCTCAAGGGCATCAATACAGGTTTTCCGTTATTGCCAGTGATTCTTTCCAGCAGCCGTTACATTTTGTTAAGGTACCCCATTTCGTGGTGATCCCGAGGAAACTGGCCCTGGAGTACCGGTTAAACGGGCTACCACGCGATACCGCCCTTTATGAGGTGGAAAAGATCTGCAGGAAGTACCTCGTAAAACTGGCAAATGAATCTGCGGAGGTTGCACCGCCCTTCGATTTTGTACGAATATCAAAAGACGGCATTCGGAAACGCACCCTGCGATAAAATTTGCCGGTTATTTACCTACAGGGTAAAAGCCAGAAGCAGCTCTTGCTTCACAAAGATTAAATATCATTATTGGATAAACGGGGCACAGGGGCTCTGCCAGGACGGATTGAAAAATAATAGCGCAGGCGCCACCGAAACAGGATTGCCGAAGATGGCAAGATCTTCGATATGGGTACACCTTTCTTGCTTCATGCCCCGGCCACGGCCGTGAAGTCCTCCGTGAATGCATGCCCTTGATAAGTCGATAATCATACTAAAAGAATATGGAATATTTTGCTATGATATTGACCTCTATAAGTGAGCAGGTTATATTACCTGTTAATAATAGTGAAATATTACGTAAAGCAATTACGATGGGTTGACCTTTTTCGAACACGCCAGAGCGTTCGTGTGGCGTTAAAAGCATCACCCACTCCAGGTGGCCCCGCGGAGACCAGGATGATTCAAAAAACGAGGGTGGTTGTCGCAATTGGTTTCTTTAAATTTTGAGAAAGGAGTTGAACATGAAGATCGAAATCGAAAAAAACCTGGTAGAATTAATCCCTGAAAACGACGAGGAATCAAAAAGCCTTGAAAGGTTGTGGCGAATAGTTGTGGATTGTGCAAAATTTAACAAAAAGCTGGTTGCCGTTGGTGAATACATTCCGGGTCAGTCGGACAGGGCAAGGTTTCACATCGAAGACTGATGTGACAGACAGGGAGATGGGAAGATGAGGGAACGAAGTGGAATCATCACGATGGGTGGAAACCCGGTGACACTTGTTGGAAACGAGGTTAAGGTAGGGGATGCGGCTCCGGATTTCGAGGTGGTGGATACCAATCTGAATCCCGTGAAGTTTTCGTCTTTCAGGGGAAAGGTTCGCGTCATCTTATCGGTCCCTTCCCTCGATACGCCCGTGTGTGATCTTGAAGCCCAGCGCTTTGACAGCGAAATTGAAAGCCTGCCTTTTGACGTGGAAGTCCTGACAATTAGCATGGATCTTCCGTTCGCGCAGAAAAGGTGGTGTGGAGCAAGGGGAGTTAAGAAGGTAAAAACATTTTCCGACCACAGGGATGCATCATTTGGGCGGGCTTACGGAGTTTTAATAAAAGAGGTGAGGCTCCTGGCCAGGGCTATCTTCATTGTGGATGGGGAAAGCAGGGTCAGGTACGTGCAACTCGTGGAAGAAGTAACTCATGAGCCGGATTATGAATCAGTGTTGAACGCGCTCAAGGAACTGCAATGAAGACGCCGGAGCATCACAGAAACATTTGCCGGCTGGAAAGGGGGTAAAAATGGCTGAAAGACTTCAGGTCTATAAGTGCGACGTATGCGGAAACATAGTGGAAGTTCTGCACGGCGGAGAAGGAGAATTGGTTTGCTGCGGGCAGTCCATGAAGCTTTTCGTAGAAAACACGGTGGATGCAGCGCAGGAGAAGCATGTCCCGGTAATTGAGAAAACAGCCGAAGGTATAAAAGTAAAAGTGGGCACCGTGGCCCATCCGATGGAAGAAAAACATTACATAGAATGGATCGAAATAATAGCAGACGGCACCGTCTACCGCGAGTTTTTGAATCCAGGAGATGCGCCGGAAGCAACTTTTCCGATCCAGGCGGAGAATGTAACGGCGAGAGAATACTGCAATCTGCACGGACTTTGGAGGGCATAAATGGGAACACTGAGCAAGAAGATGGAGGAAGCGCTAAACGAGCAGATAAACGCGGAGCTTTATTCTTCGTATCTCTACCTTTCAATGTCTGCATACTTTGAGTCCGAAAGCCTCAAGGGCTTTGCGCAATGGATGAAAGTTCAGGCGGAAGAAGAGCTTCTGCACGCGATGAAGTTTTACGATTTTGTCAACGAGCGGGGTGGCAGGGTGATCCTGAAAGCTATCAAGGCCCCTGAAACTACCTGGGAATCACCGCTGGCGGTCTTCGAAGCGGTACTCAGGCATGAGCAGATGGTTACGGGGCTTATAAACGATCTTGTCAACCTTGCCATAGAAGAAAAAGACCACGCCACGAATATTTTTCTCCAATGGTTCGTCAGTGAACAGGTTGAAGAAGAAGCAAGTGCCGAGGAGATAGTACAGAAGCTAAAACTGGTAGGCGATGCTCGCGGTGGCATGTTCATGCTTGATCGGCAACTGGGAGAAAGAACATTTGCTTCTACTGCACCGGCATCCGAATAGTCCGGCCCGAATCCTTGACTCAAAACAGAAAAGACCCCGGGAATAATGGATGGTAAATGGGTACGGATGAGTCCCCGGGCCGCCACTTTGCTCTGATTGTCTGGAAGTTTCAGGAGAAAAACCATGTCTCAACATGCGCAAACGTTACGGATGCTTGAAAATGCCCTGAGCATGGAAGAAAAGGGCAAGAAATTCTATGAAAAAGCCATAGAGGAATGCCCTGACGAACTCGGGCGGGAGATTTTCAAGTTTCTTCGAGATGAAGAAGTAAAACACTACCAAAAGATAAAGGAAATTTATCGGGGACTTGAAAGCGGTGCAAACTGGACAGAAGAATGGACCCACTTCCCTGGTGCCAAAATCAACGTGAAGGCGATTTTCCGCCAGCTGGCAGAAAAGTACGCGACGGAAATTAAAGCCGGGGTGTCGGAGCGCGAGGCTCTCGATGTGGGTATCGAGTTCGAATCCGCCGCGATAGAATACTACGAAACACACCTGGGAAAGGCAAAAGAGCCCCTGGAACGCAAGTTTATAGAACACCTTATCGAAGAGGAAAGGGAACATCGAAAAATACTTGAAGATCTCAAGTATTACTACGATGACCCTGAGGGGTGGCTCATGGAAAAAGGGCGCACCGGCCTGGATGGCGCATAATAATCAGTAACCCTATTGAATAAAGCAGGAGGATATAAGATGAGTACCTGGAAATGTTCAAAGTGTGGATACACGGTAGAAGCAGAAACTCCGCCGGAGCAGTGTCCGTCATGCAACGAAAAATGTGAATTTCTTAATGTTACCTGTTATATACCGGAGTGTGGTAATACAGGAAGTGATCCCAGGTTAAGTTAGTGAACTTTTAGTGGAGAAAAGGAGGTTTCGGAATGAAAAAAGTACTGATCGCGTATGCAAGCAGGACAGGGAAAACAGAAAAAATGGCAGAATATATCGCCGAAGGTGTTCGTATGGGGGGCTGCGAAGCGGTTTTAAAGAAGATATCAACCATCAAAAACGAAGAAGATTTGCAGGGCTTCGATGGTTACATCCTCGGTTCTCCCACCTATCACGGTGACATGATAGCCGGAATGAAAAACTTCCTGTTCCTGGCCGCAAACGCTGATCTCAAAGGGAAAGTGGGAGGAGCCTTCGGTTCTCATACTCACACCGGTGAAGCTCCAAAGCTTATATTCGATACCATGGAACACGTTTTTAAAATGGACATGGTAGACCTGGGACCTTTTAAACTTACGGAAGACAAGGTTGAAACCGACGAAGGCCTGAGAAATTGCCAGCATTATGGCAAAGCCGTGGCCGAAAAGGTTAACAAATAATCATCTGAAAAAATCCGGGACTTCTTCCCTAAGTTCAACAAGAACCGCCCTGGCATTCGCAGGGATTATTCCCGGGGAGTAAAACGGGGCAATACAAATTCCGGCGAATGGGTGAGGTTTTTTTGGCGCAAATCCTAGCAATACAGTAGCTTATTGACAGAAGAAACCAGCCCGGCAAAAGGATTACAAAAGGAAGGATTCAAAATGAGAAAAATCAACTGGAAATACCTTGTCATTTTGAGCGTTATCACACTGTTTGCAGCCGTTCAGCTTGCCACAGGCGGCTCTTCGACTAAAACGGCCGGCACGGATATCAAAATGCCGGCAGCTGATCCGGACGCCCTCTGGAACTACATTACAAAAGTGTCTCCCTACAAGAAGTGGAAGTTCTGGCCAGATCACAAGGGGATGCAAGCCGGACGGGCGCCTCATGGCCCCTTTCACAAGGTCTACGTAAACGAGCAGGCCTTTACGTCGAAAAAACCACCGGTTAAATACGGGGCCATCGAAGTCAAGGAGAATTACAACAGGGAAAAGAAGCTTGCCGTAATTACAGTCATGTACAGGATCAAGGGGTTTAATCCTTCTGCCGGTGACTGGTTCTGGGCGAAATACACGCCCGACGGAAAGGCAAAACCTTTCGGAAAACCAAAGGGTTGCATTAGCTGCCACGGCACGAAGGCCACAAACGACTTCATCATGGTACACGAATTCAAGTAATCGAAAGGGGCATTTACATGCTCTACATTCACCCTGTTTTTCAATCGCTTGTCACACTGCTGGTGATCTACGTGTTAAATATCGGTGTGCATAGATTCAGAGCACTGCACTTGAAGCACAAGACACGTTTTAACTGGAAAAGACATGTAAAACTGGGGAAGCTCAGCCTTGCAACCCTGCTGATTGGCGCCCTCTCCGGTGCGATGGTCGCAAAAGCGGTCTGGGGAGTCTACCTTGCTACAGGCCTCCATGCCGGGGTCGGAATGATAATTGTACCCTTAACTATATTCGGGTTCGGTTCGGGTTTTTACATGGACAGAATAAAGAAAAAAAGAGCAGCACTTCCCCTGCTGCACGGAATAAATAACTGCATGCTTCTTATCCTTTGTCTGTTACAGGCAGCGACCGGAATGGAAATTATTAAGAGTCTCCTGTAAAAAACCTTCCGGGTGATCATCGGTACACATGAAACAGGATACTTCCCGTGGCAACACGTTGAGGTTTTCTTCAGGATGGATGCAAAAAACGGTTTAAAGAGTCTTTGCGAGGAAACGGAGGAAACATGAGTACAAACGAAAACCTGATAAAGGTCTTTGAATATGCCTTAAACCAGGAAGAGACAGGAAAAGCATTTTTCGAAAAATCACTGGAACGCATGGGTTACGGTGCAGCGATAAGCGCTTTTAAAAGGCTCATAGAAGAGGAACAAAAACACATCCTTTTCATTAACCGGATTATGGATGAGTTAAAAACGGGGCGGGAAATAGACCCTGAGAACATGAAAAGTATCGTTTTGCCTCCCACCAACTACTTTGATGAACGAACAAAAAAAGAGTTCCTGGAACAATGCCTGGAAGGGTCAATGGTACCGGACGTGACGGTTTTTAGCGTGGCTTGGTTGATTGAGAAAGATCTGAGTGAATTTTACGAAAAAATGGCCATGAACACGGAAGGCAAGGTCAAGCAGGCGTTTATCATGCTTTCAAACTGGGAAAGGGCCCATGAAGCCTTTTTCAAGGATTTCAGGGATAAGTTAACAGAGCTTTACGCAAGTATGCCATGGGGTGGCTAGAGTAAAAGGGTAAGCGCAGGATAAGGAGCGGACGAATGAAGGTAATAAAGGTTAAGGGAATGTCGTGTGATCACTGCGTGAAGGCAGTTACGAAAGCCCTGGAAGAAATCGACGGTGTAGACAACGTTAAGGTTGATCTTGAGCGGGGAGAAGCAACTTTCGATGAAACGGCGCCCGTTAAAATGAGCGTGGTTGAAGAAAAGATTAAGAAAGCGGGGTATGAAGTCGGAGACTAAGGCCGTAATTGAGATAAAGGGTATGTCATGCGCCTCCTGTGTGTTAAAAGTGGAAAAAGGGCTTAAGGAACTGGGAGGAGTGAAAGAGGCTTCCGTAAATATTTCTACCGAAAAGGCCATCGTTGAGTACGACCCTTCGAAACTCACCGAAAAGGACATTACCGGCAAAATAGAGGAACTTGGTTACCAGGCTGTTCCCGGCAAGGATTTACACGATAGCGCATCCCGGAAAACTACTTTTTCCGTTGGCGAAATGACGTGTGCGGCATGCGTAAGGCGTGTTGAAAATGCGTTAAAGGAGCTGGAAGGAGTCACGGAAGTCTCCGTGAACCTTGCATCCGGCAAGGCAACTGTTACTCACGCTTCGGAATTGGTTGAGATTACCGCAATAGAAAACGCCTTGAAGGAAGCCGGATATGATTTTCTCGGGCTGGTTGACAGCCGGAGGGAAGACGCGGCCGGCGAAGCCAGGGAACTGGAACTGAGGAACCTGAAGCGAAAAGTCGCGGTGGGACTCGGTTTGAGCATTTTTGTTTTCATGGGTTCCATGCAGAGCTGGTTTCCTTTTCTTGATTCCGTGCCCCGACGGGTTGTTCTCTACATCGTTTTTGCCCTTACCACACCGGTGGTTTTCTGGGTTGGAAGCCACTTTATAAGGGGCGCTCTTAACGCAGTCAGTCACCATACAAGTGACATGAACACGCTGGTTTCCGTGGGGGCGTTATCCGCATACCTTTATTCGTCGGTGGCCACGTTTTTCCCCCATTTTTTTGCGCCGCGAGGCACTTTTCCCCATGTCTATTTTGACGGCGCAGCGATGATCATCACCCTGGTTCTACTGGGAAAGTACCTTGAGGCGAAGGCCCGCGGAAAGACTTCCGAGGCAATTAAGCGTCTCGTTAACATGCAGCCCAGGATGGCCCGGGTGATAAGAAACGGGCAAGAAATTGATATTCCGGCGGATGAGGTAAAAGAAGGCGACTTGATACGGGTGCGGCCCGGGGAGAAGATACCCACTGATGGGGTTGTTGTATCAGGAAAATCCTCCGTGGACGAATCAATGTTAACCGGCGAAAGCATGCCCGTGGGAAAGGGTGAGGGAGACGAAATTTTCGGCGCAACTATCAATGGATCCGGAACGTTTGTTTTCAGGGCTACCAGGGTCGGATCCGAAACTGCACTGGCGCAAATAATTCGCCTGGTGGAAGAGGCCCAGGGCTCAAAGGCCCCGATACAGAGAGTTGCAGACAGGGTGGCCTCGGTTTTTGTTCCCGTCGTCCTTTCCGTGGCGGTGATAACTTTCGTAGTGTGGAACTTTCTTGTTCCAAATCCCCTTTTCAGCAGGGCACTTCTAAACTTTGTTTCAGTGCTTGTAATCGCCTGTCCCTGCGCCATGGGGCTTGCCACCCCAACCGCTATCATGGTCGGAACAGGCCTTGGAGCCGAAAGCGGCATTTTGATAAAAAGCGGGGAAAGCCTGGAGAAGGCCTGCCGGATTACTACCGTTGTTTTCGACAAGACCGGGACCCTCACCATGGGGAAACCGCAAGTTACAGATATTCTCCCTGCAGCTGACAAAAATCCCGACGAAATTTTAAGATTTGCCGCATCCCTGGAATCCGTATCCGAACACCCCCTGGCAGAGGCAATAGTAAAAGAAGCCCGGGGCAAAAATCTTGAGCTATCCGAAGTAAAACACTTTGAAT
>JALXAI010000475.1 GCA_026992215.1 Desulfobacterales bacterium
ACCATGCTATTACTGCCGTTGTGTATAACCTGGCGAAAGAATTTGGAATAAAATACGTTATTAGCGGGAGTAATATTGCTACTGAGAGCGGTATGCCAAAGGAATGGGTCTGGAATAAACAGGATCTAATTAATATAAAATCGATTCATAAACGCTTCGGCGAACTGCCCATGAAGACATTTCCTACACTGAGCACTTTTAAGAGAACACTCAGGCATCTGTTTCATGGCTTTGAATTTATCCGGATACTCAATTTTGTCAACTATGGTAGACTCAAAGCGAAGAAAGTGCTCATGGAAGAATTGGGTTGGAAAGATTATGGGCACAAACATTACGAATCGCTGTTCACCAAGTTTTATCAAGCTTATGTGTTGCCTGAGAAGTTTGGAGTTGACAAGCGCAAGGCTCATTTTTCTGCGCTGATTAGAAATGGTGAAATGACAAGGGATGAAGCACTCCAGGAACTGAAGAAGCCACCCTACTCCGATAGCAACGAGCTGAGAAAAGATAAAGAGTATGTTCTTAAAAAACTTTCCTTTTCTGAATCGGAATTCGATACTATCATGAAAACTCCGCCGAAATCACACCTGGAATACCCTTCGGAAGAGCATTTTTACAGATACATAAAACCAATAATTAAGAAGTTTGTCAGGGCCTAAGTTGGTTATATATCCGGCATTGGCAATTCCTTTTTATGTAAAATAACGGGTTTTTTTGCCTTCAGGGACGTTTCATCTTCCCGGTGTCGGAAAAATCAATACGTTCACTGGCATCGTATTTTTTTTCGATTTTTTCTCCTGACCCAGCATGACTCATTAATGCCCATGTTTTCAGCTTTTGTTAACGTTTTTCATAAACTGAGAAAATCGGAGTTTGTAAAAGATGTGTTCATCCTTGGTGGTGGAACAGCTGCAAGTCAAGCAGTTTCTGTCATTGCCATTCCCGTTCTGACACGTCTCTACTCCCCCGATGATTTTGGTATTCTCGCTGTTTACATGTCGCTGGTATCTACAATAGCTCCAATGTCATCGTTTTACTATGTATTTTCAATCGTGTTACCCAAAGAAAACGACGCGGCTGCGAACATACTCCTTTTATGTATCGTTCTCGTAACCTGTGTAAGTGTATTCACGCTTGCAGTTGTAGTACTGTTTAATAAAACGATAGCAGCATTTTTGAAAACACCAAGAATTGCCTTTTGGCTCTACATTGTCCCTTTCAGCCTGGCATTGGGTGGATGGTATCAGGTATTTAATTACTGGTGTACGCGAGCAAAACAGTTTGGAAGCATTTCTATCGCCTTGTTTCTCCAGGCCTGTACTACTGTGACGATTCAAGTGGTTGTAGCTGTTTTATATTCTCCAACTCTCAAAGGGCTTATTGGTGGTTTTGTGGCCGGGCAGTTCGTGGCCGCGACTTTGCTTGGCACCAGGACTATTAGACAGGATGGTAAGTTTATTCTGGATAGCGCCAGCATAAGTAAAATGAAAAAGGAGGCCAGATGTTACAGGAAATATCCGATTTATGATAGCTGGCCTTCCTTCTGTGCCAGTTTCATGCACAGTCTCCCTGTTTTTTTTCTTACAAAGTATTACGGTTCGGAGATCACCGGGTTTTACTCCCTGGCGAGGAGAATATTCAACATGTCATCAACACTTATCGCACGTTCGATTAGCCAGGTGCTTTTTAGAGATCTTGCCGAAAAAAAGGTTGTAAAAGGAGAAATAAATAGGGACGTGGAAAGGGCATTTCGATGGTTGGGGATCATTGCTGCCCTGCTCTTTCTTGGTATGATAGGGTCCTCTTTCCTATTTGGCTTTGTTTTTGGGCACGCATGGACCGTTGCCGGAAAATTTTTGAGAATTCTGGCTCCGGCATTCGCCCTGATGTTTATGGTCTCGCCCATGAGCATAGTCCTTGGAGTTGTGAACAGACAGGAATTGTCTGCCGCATGGCAAGTAGGGGCTCTTATTGTAACAGCCGCGACCTTAAGGACCAGTCTCTATTTCGGGAGTGCAGAAAGCATGATCTATACCCTATCAATCAATAACGTTGTCTTGTACCTCATCTATGCTTATTTGATTTTGCATGCATGTCGTTGCAATGTGAGTGGAGTTTTCGGGATACATGAGAAGAGCAGGGAAGAATAGAGAAATACCGGTAAGTACACTTTTTTACGTAAATCAGATTTATGCGGATGAACTTACCGGTCAGGCAACCTTTGAGAGGGGTTTGATCCAATCCCTCTCAAGACTAGTATCTGATGCTCACGATAAAAACCTGGTTGTGTTTACCGTTCGCAGACCCGGTCAAGCTCCAGGTAACGGATCACATACCCACGAGATCTTGCTGAATAAAAAGAATTACCTTGGATATCTTTATCATCAAGCCATTCTCCTCGTCCTTATGCTCAGGGAGATCCTCAGACGTAAAGGCGATAATATCGTTATCTACGTGCGTTACAATCCATGCATGGTAAGCCCGGTGCTTATTGCTTCCGTATTTGGGTACAGGCTGGTTTTTAGAACCGGGCCCGTTTTTCGGAGTATGAGAGACTTCAGGCAGGATTTGAAGCAGTGGGTTCATCGATTGGTTCGGCCAATTTTCTGGGCGTACTGTAAAAAAGCATCAAAAATCATAGTGGTAACGCAAACGATAAAGCGCTGGCTTGTAGGGCGATATCCCTTCACGTTGAATAAAATAGAAGTACTCCCCAATGCGGCAGACACGGACAAATTTAGGCCTATGAGCGCCAATACTACTGATTACCCGATCAGTCCCGATGACTTTGTTATTGGATACGCGGGCTCCCTGGTGAAGGAACAGGGAGTTGACGTGGTTATCAGGGCCCTGGCAAAACTTGGAAGTGAATCGCTGAACAACGTTAAGCTACTTGTAATTGGGGATGGTCCCAAAAAATCAGAATGGGAAAGACTGACGGAAGAAAGTGGGCTGAGAAATGTGGTTATCTGGATGGGGCGTAAACCGCACGATGAAATACCATCCATTATCTCGGTTTGCGATTTAATGGTATTGCCTGTAACGTTGGCTTCAATAAAGGCGAGAGGAATCTCGGGAACCAAGTTATTCGAATACATTGCGTGTGACAAATTCGTGCTTTCATCAAGATGTGAAGATCTGATTTTTCTCGAAGAGACCGGAGTTGGAAAACTCGTTGACCCCGACAACGTGGAAAAGTGGGCAGAAGCACTTCGATGCTTTATAAGTAAAGGCAAAAGCGGGGTGGCCATGAAAGGACGTGCGCGAAAGGTCAGCGTGGAAAGGTTCAGCTACGGTATGTTAGCTTCTAAAATATGGAATCTCTGCTTCAATGAGGGGGAGAACAGGGCATAAATGTTGTTTTTGAGCATAGTCCTATATATTTTTTGCCTGTTGTTATTTTTTGCGATCTATTATGAGAGATACGGTCTGCTTGTCGTGTTCTCTCCAATCGTGGCCTTTGCAGGGTTTGACATGGTCTCGCTCTGGGGTGCCTCTGTTTACTATCAGAGTCATCAGTTGCTGGGTCGTTACTACTCTGACATAGGAATTGTTTTTCTTATAAGCACATCGTTTTGCATGCTTTTACTGGGATACGGTCTGTGGATAAAATCCGTACACAATAGTGCTGAACTCCCCGGGAAATTTATTGAAGGTGCTGTGTGTCAAGACTTTTCTGAGGGCGTGTACGCAATCCAAATATTCATACTTCTCTCGGT
>JALXAI010000476.1 GCA_026992215.1 Desulfobacterales bacterium
GCGACCGGCCGGACACCTTTACTTGTCTTATTTCGCCGGATCAAAGAGTTTCTTCGGCCAGCCAGGAAAGGTAATCTTCTGAACCGTCTGCAAGTTGAACAGCTATTATTTCGGCAACCTCGTAGCTGTGTATCTTTTTCACTGCTTCCTTCAGCTTACCAAAAAGGCCTTTTTTTGTTTTCATTATGCAAAGAAGTTCCCTGTCGTCGCAAATTTCTTCCTTCCACCTGTATATCGACCTCAGCCCGGGAACTATGTTGGTGCAGGCCGCCAGCTTGTTTTCGACCACGTGCCTGGCAATCCTGAGAGCCTCGTCTTCGCTTGGTACCGTAACAAACACTACTATAAATTCTTCCGGCTTCATTTTCTTTTCCTTTCCGAATATGGTATTTAACCTTATCTTTGTGATATGAATATTATCAATGCTAAGTTTCTGATCTTCTGCGTAATAATAATTTCAATATAATAAATCTGGGTATAAAAGTTAACCCGGTTAACAAACGTTAATTATTTATGAAGCTTGATCTGAAAAAGGTAGAGTTCCCACCGCGGTTTTATGAATTTCTCGCAGCAGAAATCAGCCCGGAGCGGTTCCTCGAAGCCACCAGCGACTACCCCGAGATACAGTCTACCATTTTCAGAGGTTTCTCGCTCTCAAGGAAAAAAATCAAACGAATTGCATCTCATCCAAAAATTCGTCGCAGGATACAAAATCTCGCCAAGCACTCCGAACGATTTCTCATTTTTTTGATTGAGCTCTGGGGGCAACAAAATAGTGATAAGATCGAGTTCTTCAGGCCTCTAAACGTGGAATTCATTCGCAGTAACTTTCATAACTTCAAGAACTTGCTCGGGGCACCGGCCTTTTTCTGCGTTCTTTACAACCTGGAATTCGAAAATGATCCTGGCGAAATCTGGCGGTTTGACGATGATTTCTGGAAAGACGACGAGGAATTCTCCCTGGACTTTCTGCGACCGCTTACGCTGGCCGAGAGAATGTCGAGTGCCGGGACCGAGCCCGGAGACGACGGGGGAGAGAGAAAAACGGGGATCGGCGAAGCCGATTTTCGTGATCGGTCAATCAGGAAAAAGCTCGAGAAAAAACTCAGGAAACAGCAGCAGATTATCAAGTCCCTGGAAGAAAAAATAGACAAGCTCAATCAGCGCCACAAAAAAGACTCGGAGTCGCTGCAACGATACAGGGAACTGGTTGATCGCTACAAAGAGAAGCTGGAGAAAGGGGAAGAGCACCTGGAGGAAGTGCTTCGCCGTGAAAGGCGTATGATTGCCAGGAGATTATTTTCCAGTTACGAAGATATTCCGGACCCGGAAACCCTTGATTCCATCAACCTGTCTCTTGACTCGACGTTCGAAAGGGTTGAAAAGGCACTTCGCCTGCAGCAGGAAGCCGACGCGGAGTACGGGAAGATTTCCGAGATCAGGACAAAATTGATTAAAATAGAACAATACCTCGATGAAATTGCCAGAATTTACAGTGACTCGGTGTTCGTTCACGGTGAGGTAAGAAAAGTAAAAAAGCTTCTGGAAAAAGAGAAAGACAGAATCCTTTCGTTGCCCAGGGCCGAGCTATTCTTGACCTGCAGAAGGGATGATTCGTGGGAACACGAGCTGGTGAGGAGACTTTCGCTTCTGGAACCCACTCCAAGGTCTTTGCAGCGTCTGAAGTCTTTAAAAAATGCCGTTGAGAATCTTTCGGAAATCGGCCTTGACGTCAATACCGACCGTTTATACTCGGTTCTAAGGAAGAAAGAGACGGCGATTGTGACCTACTTGAGCGAAAAGTTTTGTGCTGAATGCGACCCCGAAGGCAAGATGGAAATTGTTAAGGATTTTGACGAGTTTATTAAAAAGAAAACTTCAAAAGATTACGACCTTTACGTGGATGCTTACAATATTTTGCTGTCTGCCAACGGAAATAATCCGATACCGGAGGCGGTTTTCAGTAAACTGAGAGACAGGTTCACCAAGGCCGTTGTCAGCATGGGAAATCGTTTCAACAGGGTGTTTCTCGTTTATGACGGAGTAAGTTCCGATAAGGAAAAGTACTCGAACGTGGAGGTATTCTTCGCTGACAGGCTCAGGGGGGAGAGTGCCGACGAAATCATCATCCGGTTGTTAAACAGGAGAAAAGACAGCAATGCCGTGCTGGCAACAGCTGATAGGGAGATAATTGCCCGTACGAAACAGAAGGTATTTGCAACGATTGAGCCGTACAGCTTTTTTTCGTGCCTGTACGATTACGGTTTTATCATGTTTCCACCTTCGGTGTCAGATGATCTGGATTTATAAGGATCAGGGATAAACGGTGAGGCTGAGACTCAAGATAATTCACTGGGTGATAATTAATCAACTTGTATTCATACTACTTCTGGTGCTTCTTAGCTTTGTTTCTTTGAGGAATTTCAACAAAATAGATAGAACCGTTTCCGATATTCAAAACCTTAACAGCAAGGTTCTGACACACGAGAAGGAATTACTGGCCAGCATTCTTGACGAGGAAAGTTACCAGAAGAAGTTTCAGGTGCTGAAAGACCCCGATTTTGAAAGGCTGTACCTGAAGGCAAGAGATCGAAGTGAGAAACTGGTGGTCAAGCTCTCAGAGATACTAAGGGGGGAAAACGAGAAAAGGCTCCTGGAAAGGATTGCCGATTACCACTCTCGTTACGGCAAGCTTGTGACTGGTGAATTGGCCAAAAAGGAAAATCTCAACTCCAAGGAGTTCAATGATAAAGTTGGGGTCCTGGTCCGAGACATTACGAAAAACCTGGAATTGTTGATTGCAGAGAGTGAATTGAATATCAGGAAAAAGATAAACCAGATCGGGGAACTCACCGTGAGATTTCACAGGTTGTCAATTTTTCTCTTGATCATCGTGCTGACAATCGGCCTGATACTTTCCATTTACATATACGTTCAGCTCCAGCCTCCGATTCGCAAGCTGATAAGGGGTACCAGGGCGGTTGCCGAAGGTGATTTCACTTCAAGGGTGGAAATAAAGAAAGAGAACGAACTTGGAGAACTTGCGTTTTCATTCAATTATATGTGCAACAGGCTTCAGGAACTCGACAACTTGAAGGCTGATTTCCTGGCCAATATGTCTCACGCTTTCAAAACTCCCCTGACCACCGTACAGGAAGCAGCGCGTTTGCTACTTGATGGAGCCGCCGGAGAAATTACGGGACAGCAAAGGCGGCTGGTTGAAATCATCGAATCGGACAACCGAAATCTGGTATCGATGATAAATGAGGTTCTCCAGGTTTCAAGAATAGAGACCCAATTAAGCGATATAAGCTGTACGACCTTTGATTTTTCGAACCTGGTGAATGAAGCTGTTGCCCGGTTTAATCTCCTCGCCGAAAGTAGGAGCATTAAAATAATAAAGAACTTTGACGATCGGATACCGATGTTTGAGGGGGACCATGATAAGCTTTTACAGGTCGTTGACAATCTTCTTGAGAACGCGATTAAGTACACCGGGGACAAAGGGAGGATTGTGGTAACTTTAAAGACAGTGAAAGCCGGTAGCAACAATTTTCCTCTTCCCGCAAGGTTTCCGCTCAGGAAAGGAAAGGAGTATCTTGGTTTTGAGGTTTTTAATACCGGTAAACCCATAGAAAAGAGTGAACTGGCTTACATCTTTGAAAAGTTTTACCAGGGGAAACAGAAACCAAAGATGAAGGGTAGCAGGGGCTCGGGAT
>JALXAI010000477.1 GCA_026992215.1 Desulfobacterales bacterium
GGGGGCTGCTGGACAGGGGAGCAGACAGGATAGATGAAGAGGTAAAAAAGCAGGCCCTCACGGCCATAGAAGAGGCGGATCTCGTGGTCTTCGTGGGAGACGCCAGGGCAGGCGTGACTCCTGAAGACGTCAGCATTTGCCAGGTTCTGAGAACCTGTTCCGAGCCCAGCAGAGGCAAAGGCGAAAAACCTGTCATTTACGCCATCAACAAAGTAGATGGGGCGGAACACGAGCAGCTTGCCTTTGATTTCTACCGGCTTGGAGTGGAAGAAATAGTTCCCGTTTCCGCGGCTCACGGCTACGGTTTCAAAAACCTGATGAGCAAAGTGGTGAGCGAACTTCGAGGCAGGTTTGGCGAGTTGAGCGACAAGGAAACGGAGGGGGAAACAATTCGACTCGCCATCGTTGGCAGGCCCAACGCAGGCAAATCTTCCCTTGTTAACAAGCTTCTCGGAGATGACAGGTGCCTTGTAAGCGCGGAACCCGGCACCACGAGGGATTCGATTGACACCGAGATAGAATACCAAGGGAGACGATACCAGTTAATCGACACCGCCGGGATCAGGAGGAAAGGCAGGACCAGGGAAAAGCTGGAAAAGATAAGCGTTATAAAAGCTATTCAAAGTATCGAGAGATGCGACATAGCGGTGTTATTGATTGACGGGGAACTTGGAATAACCGACCAGGATTGCAGAATTGCCGGTTACGTGTCTGATCGCTCAAGGGCATGCATTATTGCAATAAACAAGATAGACATCGTCAGGAAGGACCCTGCGAGGCTAAAAAGACTCGTCGAAGAAACCAGGTACGCCTTGAAATTTATGCCCCATGCTCCGATACTGACTATTTCAGCGCTTACCGGTGAGAAGATTTTCAAGATATTTCCCCTGGTAAACAGGATTTACGAGCAGTACCAGAGGAGAATACCCACGGGACAACTTAATCAGTTTATTGAAGAGATTATTTTCAGGCATGAACCTCCAATGTACCGCAACAGAAGAACAAAATTCTACTACGCCACCCAGGCTTCTGCTGCTCCACCAACGATAGTTATCTTTTGTAACTATCCCGAGGGTATTCATTTCTCTTACAGACGGTACCTTACAAACGAAATCAGGAAAAGATTCTCTTTCGAGCTTGTCCCGGTGAGACTTATATTCAGAAAAAGATCATAGTATATCCCGCTTCCGATCACGTCTCAAAACACTCCCCCTCGAATACCGATCACAAAAAGTTTCAGTTAGCGGCACAAAATTAGGCCGGGATATTGACATCGGTTTTTTCGATACTTACCTTGTTTTTGAACAGGATTTCAAGAGATTAAAAGAGAGAAGGAGGGATAAAGATGTTAGATATTATTCCGTGGAGAAGGAAGCGCGAGATATCGAAGCTGCGCGACGAGATAGATGATGTGTTTGACAAGTTAATGAGAAGTTTTGGAACCGGTTTGTCTGATGTATTTGCCGGTGAAGGTGAGATATGGCCGTCAGTAGATGTACTGGAAGACAAGAAGAAGGTTATAGTGAAAGCCGAGATCCCCGGAATGGATCCATCTGATTTTGATATCAGTATCAGCAACAACGTATTAACCATTAAGGGTGAGAAAAAGCAGGAGAAGGAAGAAAAAGACAAGAACTTTTATATGATGGAAAGACAATATGGCAGCTTTGTAAGGAATATTCAGTTGCCTGTTGAAGTAAACGAGGAGAAAGTGGAAGCGTCATATAAGAACGGAGTACTCAAGATAGTAATCCCGAAGAAGAAGGAAACCAGGGAAAACAAAATCAAGGTTAAGGTTAAGTAAGTGAGCCGATAGCAAGAAACCAATTCAAAAAGGAGGTAATAAATCATGGCATTAATAAGGTGGACACCAGGACTGATGGGTTGGGAAAGAGATCCCTTTTCCGAGCTTGAAAGAATGAGAAGGGAAATGGATCGATTGATGAGCGCCTTCTTTCCGGCGGCAGCGATCGGAAGGGCCGCGGGTGTTTTTCCGGCGGTCAATATTTCCGAAGATGCGAACAATATATATGTAAGAGCCGAACTGCCCGGAATTAAAGCAGAGGACATCGAAATCTCCATTGAGGATAACAGCCTGATTATCAAGGGAGAACGCAAGATACCGGAAGAAGGTGAAAATGTTACGTACCACCGGAGGGAGAGGGAAGGAGGTATATTCAGAAGAATTATAAGCTTACCGGCAAAGATAGATGCTGAGAAAGTAACGGCTACCAGTAAAAACGGTGTACTGGAAATTGTGCTACCGAAGGCAGCCGAAGCCAAACCAAGACAGATCGAGGTAAAAGCAGCGTAACAGATTTTTGAAATCGAGTTTGGGAGGTGTTATATATGGCCGAAAAAGAAATGCAGGTAAAAGAGAAAGCTCAGGTTACCACTGAAGGAGAACAGTTAAAAGAAGGCCCTGTTTTCCTGCCCAGTGTAGACATATTTGAATCTCCTGAGGCTATTACAATCGTGGCAGACTTGCCAGGGGTAAGTCCCGAAAAGTTAAATATCGATCTCAAGGATAACGAACTGACCATCGAGGGAGAGGTAGACTACAACATAGGAAAGGACGAAAAGTTCCTGCTCAAGGAATACGAAATCGGGAAATACTACAGGAAGTTTGCACTTTCCAACGTTATTGACCAGTCCAAAATTTCTGCTACAATGACTGATGGAGTTTTGAGACTTGTACTTCCGAAGGTGGAAGCCGTCAAACCTCGCAAGATAGAAGTAAAAGCCGCTTAAAACCACGCGGGGGATTTAGATCCCCCGCGTGCAATCCTTGCATTTTCGGAGGATATCCGGGATGGCGAAGGACTATTATCTCATTCTGGGTGTCAGCCGCGACGCCAACCAGGAAGAGATAAAGAGTGCTTATCGCCGTGCGGTGAAGGATCATCATCCGGATGTGTCAAAGTCTCCGGACAAGGAAAAGTTCATAGAGATTCAGGAAGCTTACGATGTCCTGAAAGATCCTGAAAAGAAGAAGGCTTACGACGAATCGCTAAATAAAATCGAGCGCAAGTTCAGGCCAACCCACGCAAGCCACCACGACGTCACAGGCCCGCGCCGTACCGATCCCTTTTCGGCTATCCTGGAGGAACTTCTGGATGATATTGGCTTCGTTTTCCCTCATTCGTTTCGATCTACACGAGCCCGCACATTATCGGCAGAAATCGTTCTGACACCACAGGAAGCACGAAGGGGCGGTTACCTTCCACTGACCATACCGGCAGGCATGGTATGCCCTGTCTGCCGAGGGGAAGGCCGGGTTCTTTTTTCAAGTTGCCCTAAATGCCTGGGTCGTGGCAGGATCTTCAAAGAAGTTGACATCAGAGTTAGCATCCCGCCATTTGTGTCCCATGGGACGGTGCTGGAAGTTGACCTGGAAGAAGCCGGTTTCAGAAAGACGCACCTCAGACTCTACGTGAAAATCGCGTGAAATTCCTTTCTCTCCCACAAGATAAAGCAAGTAGCAACTGACTTTTGCATCCGCCATGCCGTTCTTACTTCTTGACAGCCTAAACTGCCACACCGGTCAACGGGGCTATTTTATAATACTACAAGGTTAACTATTGCCTGTCGCGACCTTTTCGGGTAAGGTGTCGATAATGCGCAATCAAATTTCTTTGTTCCTGCCCGGCATCTTACCACATCACTTGCATACACCCTTTGCAGCCACCAATTACCTCCATTGTTACCT
>JALXAI010000478.1 GCA_026992215.1 Desulfobacterales bacterium
TGCCGGTTGACACTGGCTCGAAACTGGTTTGCCCGAGGTGCCAGGCCACTCTGCGAGTTCCCATAAAAAACACTGTGGAAAAAACACTGGCTTTGAGCCTTACAGGACTTCTGCTCTTTATCCCGGCAATTCATCTGCCACTCTTGAGCTTTAACGTAATCGGGCTGGAAAGCAGCGGAGACATCTTGGGCAGTACCCTTGCCATGCTGCGCTCAGGTTTTGTTTTTACGGGCATAGCCGTTTTTCTTACCAGTGTTATTGTACCCCTCGTGAAGCTGGTACTGCTGTCTGCGGTTTCACTGCAAGTTCACTCCGGTTCTGCCAGCAGGAAAACGGGGCTTTTGTTGAGGTACTACAGGCACCTTGACGAGTGGGGAATGCTCGAAGTTTACATGATAGGTATTCTGGTGACGATAATAAAGATGATGCACATGGCAAAGATAAATTATGACATCGGGTTCTTTTGCTTTATTGGGCTATTGTCAACCACCTTGCTGTCTTCCACGTTTATGGACGAGGAATTTTTCTGGGAGGAAATCGATCGCCAGGCTCGAAGGCATGAATTTCCCCGGTACGAAGCCTCTCTGACAAAAAGCCGGGAAGAAAGTTTTGGGGCATGAATGATGGAAGGAAACCTTGGAAAGGAACACCCGGTAACGGGAAAAGATCTGGGTTTGATGTTGTGTCACGATTGCCATGCGGTAATCGATGGATCCACGGTCGACGGCCAGGTAAAGTGTCCGCGGTGCCTTGCCCCGGTGCATCTACGAAAACCCAACAGCCTTTCTTATACGTGGGCCCTGGTTATTACGTCGTTTTTGTTGCTTTTCCCCGCCAACATTCTTCCCATCATGAGGGTGGATTACCTTGGTTCTCCCGATTATTCCACTATTATGGATGGCATAATTTATTTTTTTAAGGAAGGATCATATGGTATCGGTGCAATTATTTTGACCGCCAGCGTGCTTGTACCGGTATTCAAGATCGTTGGAATAATGATGATACTCCTGAGTATACATTTCAGGTGGGAAACATGGTTGCGTCACAAGACACTGATGTTTCGATTTATAAAGTTCATAGGAAGATGGTCGATGCTTGATATCTTTGTCATCGCCCTTCTTGCTGTCCTCGTTCAGTTCGGATTTTTTACAAGCATAGAAGCTGCCGCTGCAGCACCGTACTTTTGCGGCGTGGTTATAACCACCATGCTTGCCGCGGAAATGTTTGATACAAGACTTATATGGGATGTGAAAGCAGCGTCCCGAAACAACTGATTTACGGGTGAAAAGATGGAAAAACCGGTGAGTAAGAAGAAAAAGGGAATCTCTCCGATCTGGATTCTTCCGGCCATTGCGCTGTGTATCGGGTTATGGCTCCTTTACAAGGGGATAATAGAGCGCCCAGTGTACATAGTAGTTCACTTTCACAGTGCCGAAGGCGTCACGGCCGGTAAAACCAAGGTAATGTACAAGGGACTTCCCATAGGTGTTGTTGAAGATATCACTGTGGACAAGGGTCTTGATACGGTATCCATGAAAATTGCCATTGACCCGAGGGCCAAGGAAGGTCTCGTTAAAGACGTAAAATTCTGGATTGTGAGACCCGAAATTGCCGCGGGCAGGATAAGAGGGCTCCAGACCCTTCTGTCCGGTTCATACATAGCGGTACAGCCAGGCACCTCCAGGGAGCCGTGCAGGGAATACTTTGGCCTCGACGAACCGCCTCCCGTTTCCCCGGACGCCCCCGGTCTGCATATCAAACTCAAAACAGACGCTTTAAATTCCCTGCAACAGGGGTCCCCTATTTATTACAAGGACATCAAGGTGGGTTCCGTTCAGGGCTATACCCTGGAAGATGACGGAACGATTCTGATAAGCGCTTACATTCAGCCCCAGTACAAGAGGCTGGTGAAACCGGGTTCGAGGTTCTACAACGCGAGCGGAATTACGCTGTCGGGGGGATTAAGCGGGATAAAGTTTCACATGGAATCAATCACCACCCTGATAAATGGAGGCATCAGTTTTTATACTCCAGAGTTTATGCTTGATCAGGCTCCTGCTGAAAACGGCCAGGTGTACAAGCTCTATGATGATTACGAGGATGCGCAATACGGCATCGATGTGCGACTCAAGTTGGAATCGGGCGAGAGCATAGTAGAGGGCCTTACAAAGGTAATATACCGCGGCCTCGAAATAGGACGGGTAAAAAAAGTGGTTCTCAACAAGGGGCAAACCAAGTACAAGGTAACCGCTCACCTGCTGCTTGATCCCATGGCCAGGCCTATCCTCAGGGAAGGCACCAGGTTCTGGATTATACGCCCCAAGATCGGTGCCGGCGGAATAAGAAACCTCGGTACCCTGGTCACGGGTGCTTACATCACGTTTGTGCCCGGCGAAGGGAAGCCATGTTTTGACTTTGTAGCACAGGGAAGTAACTCAAAGGAGATATTCAAAGACGGAAAGTATTACAAGCTCGTGTCGGACGATTTGCACTCCGTTGAACCGGGTACTCCTATCCTTTTTAAGCACATACAGGTGGGAGAGGTAGCTCGCTACGAGCTAAAAAAAGATAACAGCGTGAATCTCGTTTTTGTCGTGTATAACGATTATGTTCACCTTGTTAACAACAAGTGCGTATTCTGGAATTACTCCGGACTCGATCTCAAGGTAACGCCTGCCGGGGTGACGGTGAGCACCGATACGATCAAGTCGATTCTATCCGGGGGGATTGTTTTTGATTACCCGGAGAAATACTACGGCAAAGAGCTTGAACCGGCGGAACCGGGACATCGTTTCAAGCTGTACCCGAGCTACGCTGAAGCCGTGAAAGCCGTTCCTGCACTCAAGCCGAAAGGGATCTTCATAAAATTTGAATCCGAAGAGCCTCTGCCCATCAGGGCTGGAAGTCCCATCTATTACAAGAGGGTTAGAGTTGGGGAGGTTACCGGGGAATACCTTGACACCCGGAGGGACAAAATTGTTGTGACTGCTTTTATAGAAAACAAGTACCTGAACCTTGTGACTTCCGCTTCCAGGTTTTACTGCATGGGCGGAGTTGAAATTAAAGGTAATCTCAGAAGCGGTGTTAAAATAAAGAGTTCGCCCCTCGCATCACTGATGATGGGATCAATTACGTTTGTTAATGACAGAAAAGGTAAAAAGGTAAAAGAGTGGCATGTCTTTAAGCTTTACAAGGATTTTGAAAGCGCCGAAGGAGCTTCTTATATCCCCATCGATATTGAGTTCACGGGTATTCAGCCCGTGGAAGTAAACTCCAGGGTGAAATATGAGGGAGTGGAAATAGGCTACGTGGATTCGGTGGAAATAAATGACGATATACCGGGAATAATTGCACACGTCAAAGTAAAGAAAGAAGCGGCGAAGCTTTTTACCACGGGTTCAAAGGTGTGGGTGGCAAGGGCTCAATTCGGCCTGGGCGGAATAAGAAACCTGGATACCCTTGTCACCGGTCCTTACATTGCTGTGGAAAAGGGCCCCGGTAAAGCTACCAGGAAAGTTATCGGGATGAGTTCGCCCCCCGCGGTGATCGAGCCCGAAACCGGTTTGAACATTATCCTCGAAGCGGATACCCTTGGATCGCTCAAGAAAGGTAGCCCCGTGTACTATCGACAGGTAAAAGTGGGGGAGGTAACGGGGCATGAGCTTTCCCCGGATTCCACGATGGTATGGATACACCTGAA
>JALXAI010000479.1 GCA_026992215.1 Desulfobacterales bacterium
GCTCCCTCCGCTATGCGAGTGCGGCGGTTTGCTAAGACCGGAGTTTGTTTTTTTTGGCGAACCCATCCCCGGCAGGGAGAGGCAAATGGCTGAAGCGGCAGCCGCCGGATGTGACGTAATGCTGGTTATTGGAACTTCCGGGAGCGTTGCACCGGCAAATTATCTTCCGCATATTGCCAAGAGGCACGGCGCACGAATCGTGGAGATCAACCCCAATGAAACGGAGTTGCCGAAAAATATAATAGACATAACCATCAGGGAGAAAGCCGGAGTGGCTCTTCCACAAATTATGGATACAATTGAATCTGAAACAAAACAATAATTTGATTGTCGTAAATATCAATAATTTTCATCATTTTCCGGTTTTAAAAAACAACTACACGAAACAGGCTTTTCACATACGATGGGGCATATTGACATGAACAGTGTTACCAGAGTATCCGGGAGTAACCTGGTAAGGATAGCTTTGATGTTCGTCGCTTTACTTCTATTCATTTTCCCGGGCACCTCCATTTCCGCGACCGTTTTGCGTGCCACGGACTCGGTAACGGAAATGATTTTGAAGGCCGGGATAGTGGTCAAAGCGGTTCTTCTCATTTTGTTTCTCATGTCCATCGTATGTTGGGGGATCATCATAAGAAAATATTTCCTGATCCGGAAGTCACAGGATCAGTCGCGGGAATTCCTGGAGAAATTCTGGCACGGCAAGAACCTGACCGAGGTATATAGAGCCACAAAACCGCTGAGCGAAAGCCACCTTGCGGAAATTTTCAGGATCGGATTTTTCGAACTCAACCGCCTGTATAAAACCTATAAAAAAGAGGATAAGCTGACGATACCAGACGATCTTTCCATCCAGATGGGATGGATAGATAACATTAACAGAGCGCTTAGAAGTGCCCAGATGGGAGAAATGCAGAGATTGGAAAGAGGGGTGCCTTTTCTGGCCACAACAGGTAATACGGCTCCCTTTATTGGGTTGTTCGGAACCGTGTGGGGAATTATGACATCTTTTCAGGAAATTGGTCTGAAAGGCGCTGCCAACCTGGCCGTTGTGGCACCAGGTATTTCCGAAGCTCTTGTTGCCACAGCAGCAGGTTTGTTTGCGGCCATACCTGCCGTGGTTGCATACAACCACTTCGTGAATAAGCTCAGGTTTGTAGAAACAGAAATGCTGAATTTCAGCACGGATTTTTTGAATCTCATTAAGCGCGATTTCTTCAAACAGGCCAGTGTCCACGAGGCGAAAGAATTTCTGGGAAGTGCCGCAAAAAGATAAACATCTCTGGATCGTCCGGATACGCCAGACATGCAGGAAAATAGAAAATACGAACTGTTATCCAGTATCAACGTCACGCCCCTTGTGGATGTCATCCTGGTGCTGCTGATCATATTCATGGTAACCGCACCGATGATGCAGACAGGGATCGATGTAGATCTTCCGGAGAGCAGGGCAACTGCCATACCCGTAAAGGAAGAACGGCTCGTAATTACAGTCAAAAAAGATGGCAGGATTTACTTGAACGACTACGAAGTTTCGCTGGACACTCTGGGAGACAAGCTTAAGGGGATTTATCAGAACAGACCACAGAAAGGGGTCTTTTTACGGGCAGACAGGAACATACCCTACGGATATATTGTCAAAGTCATGTCCGTGATCCGTGAATCCGGAATTTACAAACTGGGAATGATTACGGAACCGGAAAAACCAAAACAGGGCAAAGAAAAGAAGCCGAAATGAACAGGGAGAATTTAATTTATAATCTCTGGTACCGACAACCCGATTGGTATTCATGGTCAAAGGCTTTTTTACTGTCTCTTTTTTTGCATCTAGGGATTCTCCTTGTAGCTCTGACATTTACCACCACTTCCACCGGAATCGCCTTGCAACCGGTGATTTACAACGTTGAACTCGTCAGCGTACCGGAAAAACCCCGGTCCCACATATCGGCAGCCGCCGGGACCAAGGTTTCGACCCTGGCAAAAAGCGCTGCCAACCGGAAGTCTGCCACAGCCATCCCGAAGTCGATCCCCATATGGAGGGTCAGAACCAAATCCGTGGCAATAAACACGCCGATGAAAAAAGCCTCAGTTTCGCCACCTGGAGTCGAACCGACGGATGGTGCACCGGAGGTGGGAAAGGAACTTGAAAAATTAACCAAGCTAAAGGCAGCGGAAAACAAATCCCCGGCCTCTAAGAAGAACTCGATCAAGACGGGGGAAAATGCCAGGAGCGGTGCTGCACCGGTTCAAGGTGCCCCCGGAAAACCTGCCGGTGAGAGGAGCGTTTCCGGAGAAGCCTTAAGCCTGGCTAGGTCCACCTATTATGCCGAGGTATGGGACAGGATAAGGAAAGAATGGGCACTGCCCGATGAACTCGTATCCCACAAAGGTAATCTTGGGGCTACGATCATCATCAGGATTCGGAGAGATGGCAAGATACTGGAAGCAAGGTTTGAAAAGCGTTCCGGAGACAAGTTTTTCGATGAATCCGTGTGGAGGGCCGTATGGAAGGCAGATCCCCTGCCACCTTTTCCGGAGATATACAGCGCAAAAACCGATGAACTGGGGATAAGGTTTAGCCTCGTGGAACTGTTAAATTCGCGCCAGTAGATGTTCTCTAAAAAATAGGAGGTTATGAACGCTTGAAAAACCGGGCAGGAAAATCGCTGTTTGTTTTTGTTCTTACAGCTTTGACAGTGGCAGTCACGTTTCTAAGCCCTGCACGTGGTGCACGGTATTACATTGATATCACTTCCCCTTATTTCAGAAAAATTCCCGTTGCCGTTCCCGAGTTTAAAATACTCTCTAAGGGGAAAAGCGCGGAAGAAATCGAATTATCAAGAAAGCTCAAAAAAGAACTCCCGGACATCCTGGTCCATGACCTTGAATTCTGCGGGCTGTTCCGGGTCTTGAATCCAAGGGGCTTTCTGGTCGATCCCCAGAAGATGGGGGTCAAAACAAGTGAAATTAACTTCAAGAATTGGCGAGTCCAGGGAACAGACCTTCTTGTACGGGGAGCCTTTCATGTTATTAACAACACTCTTTTGATAGAGCTACGCCTTTTCGATGTTCTCAAGGCCAAGATGATCGTGGGCCGAGCATATGAGGCCCCTATAGACGACGCAAGGCTCGCCATACACAAGTTTTCAAATGAAATTTACAGGTCAATTACCGGAAAAGAAGGGATTTTTTTAACCAAGATCGCATTTATAAACAAGGTCGGGAAAAAAAAGAGTCTTTACGTGTGCGATTTTGACGGAAACAATGTCCAGCAGGTAGTTAAATCAGGCGATATCGTGCTATCACCCGAATGGTCCCCCGACGGCAGGTACATCGCGTATGTTGATATCGAAGAGATGGGACCGGCCATTTTTGTTACCGACTTGCTCAGAGGCACAACGAGAAGACTGTGCAGTTACAGGGGCCTTAACATTGCCCCGGCCTGGAGTCCCAAAGGAAATACCCTGGCTGTGACCCTTACCGTGAACGGGAACCCCGAAATCTACACCATTGACCTGAACGGGAAAGTTCAGAAGAGACTGACCAGGTTCTGGGGTATAGATGTCTCGGGAAGCTGGTCCCCTGACGGGAAATATCTTGCCTATGTGTCCAACTCGGGAGGTAACCCGCAGATTTACATTCTTGATACCGAAACGCTGGATAAGAAAAGACTCACGTTCCAGGGAAACTACA
>JALXAI010000480.1 GCA_026992215.1 Desulfobacterales bacterium
CTCTCTCTCTTATGGTCTTGCCAAAGAGATGGGCAATCCCGAATTCGGTAACAACAAACTCCATGTTACTCCGCGGCGTTACCACGCCAGCGCCCTTGGTAAGATGAGCCACAATGCGCGATTTTTTACCATCCGGAGTAGTGGATGGAAGGACAATAATGCTGCGACCTCCCTTGGAACGGGAAGCTCCCATCATAAAGTCGACATAACCGCCGATACCGCTGTAGATCTTGTGTCCCAGGGAATCGGCGCAAACCTGTCCCGTCAGGTCGACTTCGATGGCCGAGTTCAGCGCAACCATCCGCTCATTCTGTGCTATTACCGAGCTGTCATTCACGTATTCGGTGGGATAGAATTCAACGATCGGATTATTTTCCACAAATTTGTAGAGCTCGCTGCTACCCATGCAAAAACTGGCTATCATCTTGCCCCTGTGGATAGTTTTTTTCTTCCCGGTCACAACTCCCGACTTCAACAGGTGAAGATGGGCATCGCTTAGAAATTCCGAGTGAATCCCGAGATCTTTTTTATCCTTTAGCTTGAATAGAACACTGTTAAGAAGTTTTCCGATTCCGACCTGGATAGTTGCTCCGTCTTCTATGAGTTGAGTAACATATCCGGCTATTCGCTCCGCCACTGCACTTTGAGTAGGCAATATCATCTCGATAAGCGGCTCGTCATACTCCACGAAGGCATCAATCTCGCTAAAATGAACAAAAGTATCTCCCAAAACTCTCGGCATGTGCCTGTTCACCTGGGCTATTACGGTCCTGGCACTTTTCATGGCCGCTTTCACAATATCGACCGAAACCCCCAGAGAACAGAAACCGTGCTCATCGGGAGGGCTTACCTGGACCAGGGCAAGATCGATTGAGACGAGGCCTTTTTTAAAGAGATCAGGCACCCTCGAAAGGTACACCGGCGCATAATCTGCTCGACCCTGTTCAACGGCTTCCCGCGCCCTGCCGGACACGAAGAAACTCCGCAACCTGCACCTGCCCTCGTAACATTCCTCGGCCACGGGATTTATTCCCAGCGAAAGGCCCTGCACAAATTCAAGGTCGTGATACCGGGGTAAAACCTTTTTCAGTTCTTTTAGCAGGTGCTGGGGTTCCCCGCATCCGGTTCCGACAAAAATACGATCCCCGTTGGCCATGTAGATATTATAGGCCTCTTCCGCTGACACAATCTTCTGACGATAAGATATCTTCCAGTTGGGCAGGTATTTCATTTTACAAGTAACTCGCTTACGACGTTAACAAGAGCCCAGATAACATCTAGAGGTAGATGCTGGTCAATTGTGGAGTCAAAATTCACTGCAACTTTGGCAGGGAATTCCTCGTCTTCTAACCAGAGGATGTAAACAAGCGGTATCCTGGGAAGTGGCCAGAGCTTGAAAGCTGCGTCCCCGATATTGAGCTCTTCACCTCCCAGGCTCCTGCCGGCAAGCAAAAAGCCATCCCTGTCCCTGGCAAATTTCGTTTCAAGGTTCTTCGTCAAAAGCATGTGGGGACCCTTAAAAAAGAATTCTCCGCCTCTGATACCTTTTTCGTTTACGAACACCCCCGACAACTCCATGTCACTGGCTTCGAGCAAATACGTGAGTATAATAAGGTAAAACTGGAAATTACTCGTAATCTTGCTTTTCGGATTCTCCGGATAAATCAACCTGTCTTCAGGTCTGCATATCACGGTTTCATTCAGGAAAGGAATTCGATACACGTTTTTGTTTTCATCGTAGTGGACTTTAGCTCGCGCCACGACATCTTCAGGGGACACGGAAAGGAGTCTCTCCCAGAACTCGGGATCAATGTTTTGAGGATTCTCGTACCTGCTTCCTCCCTTCTCTATATCTTTCAGTATGTCCCCGACCACCGACCGGGACCTTTGTTCGAAGCCGGAGGGGACCATTAACTGCCCCCATCCTTTTTGAGGAATGTAAATGCCATCGTAGGCGGTGTCGTGGAAAGTCCTAACTATAACGGGTATCCCTTCTTCCTCGAGGGCGCTTTTCAGTATGTCCCCTTCAAACTGATTTGCAATGGTGTGAATGCTTACAAATTCATCCGATTCGAGCGTCTTCATTGCTTTCCCTTTCCGTGGTCGTAGCAACGTTTTTGTACAGCCCGGCTTCCCTTAGCTTTTCCAACAAAAGCCGAGTCTTCTCCTTATTTTCCTGGCGAAAGAGATCCCGGCACTCTTCGATCCCCGCCTCCCTATTCACCACTGCCGCGGCAAAGGCCATACAGGTTGGGTACCCGCACTCGCCGCAGTTTGTTCCCGGGAGCGCCCTGAATACGTCCAGTGGACCAATTTCCACCCTCTTCTGAAATACCGGCTCGATTTTGTCTTTTATTTCTTCGGTTTCGTTAATGAAGTCCTTCCAGCGCTCACACAGTTCCTTTGCTTCTCTCTCATCTTTAACCCTGGTAATGGTGATTTCCCCGGGTTTTATGGCCACTATGTGATACTTCTCCGGGTAATTGATAACGTCCGTGCCATGAATGTAAGTACACCCGGGAAGACGGGCGGCAATGTAAGGAAGCAGATCTTTTATATCGTCCTCGAAACTCATGATCAGGTTGAGATAAACCGATCCCGGCAGGCACTCGATATTTATCAATTTAAACGCGTAGTCGGTTATTCTCAATTCTTTCCCTCCTGCCATACAATGAGCGATTTATGAACCCTTCTCCGATCTCAGGGTTTCAAATGCCCAGTTTATTTCCTTAAACTTTTCTTCTGCCAGTTCCCGAAATTCCTCTCCCAGATGGGAAACCTTATCAGGGTGATATTTACTTGCCTTGCGATGATATGCTTTCTTTACTTCGTCCATGGAAGCGCCCCGGTCCACACCCAGAATCTCGTAAGGATCCTTGTACCCATCGTCTCTTTTTCCGGCCCCGCTACCATGGTGGGTATTATGCCATCCCTGCCCGAAATTTCCGTAAGTGCCCCGGGATGACTGGTGATTTCCGTATTCCCCGTAATACCCCCGGGCGTATTCTTCTTCGCTCCTCGTTTTAATGTAGCGCCAGAGGTAGTAACAGACGGCGGCAATTAATAAATCATCTATCCAGCCCACGCCAATACGGAAATCAGAAAAAAGGTCAAAGGGCATAAGCCAGTAAAGTATGGCAATAATCCAGAGCAGACGTTTCCAGTTTTTCATGACCCCTGCCGAAATGTTTGCTACTCAATTACAGTCCTAGCAGTAACTTACTAACATTTCACCCGGGGTGTGTCAATTAACGCACAGAATCATTGATATAAACTCTTCGTAATGGTACTGAATATTAGCAGCAAATCACCCGAGCGATTCTTTTATCAGCTTATCACAACGCGGAGGACGCCATGAAGACCACAGCCCGGGATGTAATGACCACCAGCTTCCATACTCTTTCTCCTGAAAACACCGTGGCGGAAGCCGTGAGGATGTTTCGAAAGGCAACGCTGGAAGAAAAGCAGAAAGTTTTTGGAATGATGGTCACTGACAGGGATAACAAACTGGTTGGCATGCTTTCCATGTACGACATTCTTCTTTTTATCAGACCCAAGCACATCCACGTGTGGGGAATGATGAAGGATATTGATGTTAGCGGCCTGGTGGAAAATGCGTGTGGCCGGGCAAAATCCATCCTGGTCGGTGACATAATGACCACCGACGTCATTACCGTAACCCCGG
>JALXAI010000481.1 GCA_026992215.1 Desulfobacterales bacterium
ATCGTGAATGTTGTCGGAAGCAGCCTTGCCAGGCAGTCTGACGGTGTCCTCTACACCCATGCCGGTCCCGAAATAAGTGTTGCTTCCACCAAGGCCTTTACTACTCAATTAACGGCTCTTTACCTGTTTGCGGTCCACCTGTCCACCGTTCTGGGTAAAATTTCGCAGGATAAGGCAAAAGAGCTGGTAGACGATCTTATTCACCTGAGAGCCAGGCTGGAGGAAGCGTTAAAACAGGATGACATCATCAGGCAAATTGCCAAGGATTTTATGCATGCCAACGACTTTCTTTACCTGGGACGTGGCATAAACTACCCCATTGCGCTGGAAGGTGCTCTTAAATTGAAAGAAATATCGTATATTCACGCCGAAGGGTATCCTGCGGGTGAGATGAAACATGGCCCCATTGCGTTGATTGATGAAAATATTCCAGTGGTGGTTTTGATCACGCGCAACGAAACTTATGACAAAATAATGAATAACATAGAAGAGGTAAAGGCTCGTTCCGGGAAAGTCATAGCTATAGCGGAAAAACCGGATAGTGATTTGCTGGAAAAGGTCGATGGGGTTATAGAAATACCCAGCACGAACAAGTTCCTGATGCCCATTGTTTCAGCCATTCCGATGCAGCTTATCGCGTATCACATAGCGGTTCTGCGCGGGACGGATGTTGACCAGCCGAGGAACCTGGCCAAAAGCGTCACGGTGGAGTAAGGAACGAAAGATAAAGACCTTGACTTACTGTCACTAAGAATACTAGAATAAAACCAGGCTACGGTCATGAATACAACTGCATAAAATGGCGAAAATACAGGAATCTGGCATGGGAATGGAACTGTTTGAAAAGCTTGAAGCGAGAATAGATAAGCTTGTCGAAATAGACAGGGGATTGAGACAGCGGATAAAGGAGCTTGAAACGGAAATCGACCGGAAGGACCTGGCAATCAAGGAATACGAGGAAAGTATCAGAAGGCTTGAGTCAGAAAAAACCGAGATGAAATCTCGTTTGGATGATATAATAAGTAAACTGGATGATCTGCTGAATTCAGGTGGAGAACCTGATGGACCGGGTGAAGGTATCGATTCTTGGACGTGAATACATTATAAATACAAGGGAAGATAGGGCCCGCACCGAAAAGGTGGCTGATTTTCTGAACCAGTACTGCGAGCATATCGGGCAAAAGCTTACTTCCCGATCAAGTATAAATATCATTACGCTGGCTGCACTGCATATTGCCAATGATTACTTAAAGATGAAGGAAGAATACGGAAAGCTTACAAAAAGAATAGAAAGCAAAGCACTTGAGCTTGATCAAGTATTAGTGGATGAAGGATAAGATGTTAACCCCTGCGATGCTCGTGATTAGTAGAGCGCTTCTGAGCCAACACAAAATGCCCGGGAGGCTCCTCTTGCTCTGGTGTGCGAGCTCAGCTTGTACTGAGAGGCCTAAAGGAGTAACGAGCCGCCCACTTAGCTGTATCGGTTCAAAACCGACTGCTAACACGGCATCCTGCGGGGGTGACTATTTTGAGAAGCAAAAAGGAATTTTCAGCGATTTTTGTTACTAACTCTTGAACAGGTAAGGCCTGCTGGCCTTGCTTTGATATAAACGTTATGGCGGTGGTGATTAACTCGGTTGGCCGAGTTTTGCTGGAAGCTATCTTGTCTGTTATTCTCGGGCCCAATGATGCTGGCAGATCAGCAACACTGGAAGGGTCCGGTCATGACATACTGACTGCTAATATTTTATTGGAAGTAGGATCTCCGGAGGCGTATTACCGGTACTGCCCGTGTGGTGGCCGGACGATCCGGGGGGACAACATGTTTTCTCTGCAAAGGGGTTCATGAAAAAATATTTGTTGTTTGGATTCTTGCGAAAAACTTCAATAATTTAAGAACCCTGATTCTTCGGCATTCTTCCAGGCTCACCCCGCCGTATACAGTATAATTTCATAAAAACTTATTTAAGTCCCAGACAGGGGGTGAATATATGGTGACGACAGTATTGTACGTGTTGGTGGGGCTTCTGGCCGGTATCGGAATCGGAGTAATTGTCCACAAGCGATATACCTCGGGGCGTCTCTCTGCTGCGGCGCAGGAGTGCAAGAGTATGGTGGAGAACGCCAGGAGGGAGGCGGAATCTATCAAGAAAGAGGCTCTCCTTCAGGCCAAGGACACTCTTTTCCAGATGAAGGCCGATTTTGACAAAGAGACGAGGGAGCGGAAGAAGGAGCTGCAAACCCTTGAGAAAAGGCTTATTCAAAAAGAAGAAAACCTTGATAAAAAGGCAGAGAACCTGGAAAACAGGGAAACCAATCTCGGTCGCCGCGAAAAGGCCTTGCTGCAGCAGGAAAAGCTCATTGAAAAGAAGGAACATGAGCTCAACGAGCTGCTGGAAAAGCAACGGGTTCAGCTTGAAAGCATTGCTGGAATTTCTGCTCAGGAAGCAAAAGAGATGCTCGTCAGGGCCATGGAAAACGAGGCTCGCCACGAGGCGGCCAAGCTTATGAAGCGCATTGAGATGGAGGCAAAAGAAAACGCTGATAAAAAGGCGAAAAACATACTCGCGCTGGCCATAAAAAGGTACGCGGGCGATTACGTGGCCGAAAAAACGGTCTCGGTGGTGAATCTTCCCAATGAGGAGATGAAAGGCAGGATCATAGGCAGGGAAGGGCGCAACATAAGAGCTATTGAAGCCTCCACTGGTATTGACCTTATTATAGACGATACCCCGGAAGCGGTGATACTTTCCGGTTTTAACCCCATCAGGAGGGAAGTGGCAAGGTTATCCCTGGAGAGGCTTATTTCCGATGGCCGCATTCATCCCGCTCGCATCGAGGAAATTGTGGAGAAGGTGAGCAAGGAGATCGAGGTTGCCATAAAGGAAGCCGGTGAACAGGCTGCTTTTGACGTGGGAGTACATGGTATACATCCGGAGCTGATCAGGCTCCTGGGGAAACTCAAGTACAGGACAAGCTACGCCCAGAACGTGCTTCAGCATTCTATAGAAGTAGCCTTCCTGTGCGGTATCATGGCCGCGGAACTGGGCCTTAACGAAAAGGTGGCAAAAAGGGCAGGGCTTCTTCATGACATAGGAAAAGCGGTGGACCATGAGGTTGAAGGACCGCACGCGCTGATCGGCGCCGAGCTGGCCAAGAAATACGAGGAATCTCCCGAAGTGGTACATGCCATAGCCGCTCACCACGAGGATATTTCACCCGAAACGGTGCTGGCCATATTGATCCAGGCGGCTGATGCATTGTCAGGTGCACGTCCTGGAGCCAGGAAGGAGCTGCTGGAAGCATACGTAAAGAGGCTGGAGGATCTCGAGAGAATCGCCAGGTCTTTTGACGGAGTGAGCAAATCTTACGCGATGCAGGCGGGGCGAGAACTGAGGATAATAGTTGAGAGTGACAAGATCTCGGATACCCAGGCTGTTCTTTTAAGCCATGATATTGCCAAGAAGATCGAAAACGAGCTGTCATACCCCGGCCAGATCAAGGTAACGGTAATAAGGGAAACTCGTGCGGTCGAGTACGCCAAGTAGTCTGTATTGAAAGGGATAAGCATCCCTCTTGAATGTTCAAAACGGGTCGTAAGCACGGTGAAAAGGAAAATGCCACCTGCTGCGGCCTTTTAATATAAACTGTTCCGCCGGTGTTTCCTTTTACAGGGTGTTA
>JALXAI010000482.1 GCA_026992215.1 Desulfobacterales bacterium
GCACCCGTACCTTGAAAACACGGTGGAATATATTGCCGAGCAGGTTATTGAAGCGCTGAAATATGTACGATGATCTTTTCGTACGCATTATTTCCACATGTATGAAAATAATTACACATTAGTGGCAAAAATTGTCCATCAGATGTTTTTGATAATTGAGGGGAGCTTGCTGTGCATGTTGAAAGTTTGTAACCTCTCGAAATTTATGGCAGAACAATTAGTACGGGTTGTGGGAGAATATCAATTGTGGTATACGGTTTGCTAAATGTGAGAATAAAGGTACCGCTTCAGTGCTCAGAGGACAGTAAGTTCGCCCGCAAAATCAATAAAATATATCCTCTAAAGTTGGCCTCAGTGCTTTAAATGTAACTGAGTTAGCGGAGCTTTGCGTTGTGATTCGGCGGGCAGAAACCGGTATCCCGGGATAACTTTCTTGCTACACTATGAGGCTTAAGTGGTTATGGCAGTACTTTTTAATGATTGCCTGCAAGAAGAGGCATACACCTTTGTGATGTATGATTTCCTACCAGGTATGGCTCTGAATCGGCACCGGGTAAGAAGGATAAAGTTATTTTTTCGATCTGAGCACACGGGAATGTCGCATCCCTGGTACTTGGATCCAGCCAGCTAAATGTTTCTGCCTGTTTAGAATACTTCCTTTAAGACATGTAACGGTTTAGCGTGTCATAATTTTCGTGCCGCGATTTGTCCGTTTTTAGTCCGCCAAAGGCGGATAACCCTCCAGACGCGGATTTTCGACCCTCCGGAGGCGGATCTTCGACCTTGAGTTACGTTTTAAGTGTTAAGTTTTAAGTTTTAGGTGAGAACCGCTTGCCGCAACGCGGCAGAGCTCATTTCTCCAATCGCCGAGCGCCGATTGGAGGAATGAAAAAGTTTTTCTTTGCGTCCTTTGCCTGCCCTGTTAAATCCCATTGGGCTATTTAACCGGGGCGTCTCTGCGGTTTCAAAGGAAAGCGGTGCCCTGAGTCCGCCTCTGGCGGAGCGCTGCCCTGAGCCCGTCGAAGGGTCGAAGGGCCGAAGGGCGCCGCCCTGAGCCTGTCGAAGGGTCGTATCCCTAAATTTTGGTTGCGGCTGTGCTGCCTTGGCCGAAAGCAGTGGGAAAGTTGTATGGTCCACCTCCAGTGACGCTTGCCTTACCAAACGAAAATTAAGATGCGCAGGAAATCCTGAAAACGAATGAACCGAAAAGACATCACTATGGATATGAATTCAATCCCGGGCAGATCGGACAGGGTGAAAATCCACCTTATCGCTGCGGCTCGCCCGAACTTTATGAAAATAGCCCCTCTTTACCATGCCTTGAAAAATGAAAGGTGGGCAGACGTTTACATAGTGCACACGGGTCAGCACTATGACATCAACATGTCAGATGCCTTTTTCAGGGATCTGGGACTTCCCGAGCCCGATTTTCACCTGGGAGTGGGAAGTGGCACGCACGCGGAGCAAACCGGCAAGGTTATGATTGCCTACGAAAAGATCCTCATGGAAACGAGCCCGGATATGGTAATAGTCGTAGGTGACGTTAATTCGACGCTTGCCTGCTCCATCGCAACCACCAAGATCTCTTATCCATCGATTCGAAATTCAAAATTCAAAAGTAAAAATTTAAACCACAGACCCCTGCTTGCCCACCTTGAAGCGGGTCTTCGTTCTTTTGACAGGAGCATGCCGGAAGAAATAAACCGAATCGTTACCGATGCTCTTTCTGATATCCTGTGGACACCATCTCCTGACGCGGACTTGAATCTGAAAAAGGAAGGTGTACCGGAAGAAAAGATCGTTCGAGTGGGGAACATCATGATTGATTCCCTGGAGATGTTAAGAGAGATAATAGAAAAACAAAAAATGGCAAGATCTCTGGGGCTGGACCCGGGGCGCTACGCGGTTGTTACACTGCACAGACCTTCCAACGTGGATACCCCGCGGAGCCTGGGGGCTATTTGCGAAGGGCTCGAAGAACTTTCCGGCTATATTCAAATCGTTTTCCCGGTACATCCGCGGACCATGAAAAACCTTGTAAGCTTTGGACTACTTGAAAAACTTGAAGAAAATAACAGAATCATCCTGATGGAGCCGGTAAATTATGTTCGGTTTATGAGCCTGATCTTCGATTGCAGGTTCGTCCTTACTGATTCCGGGGGTATCCAGGAAGAAACCACTTACCTTGGAATCCCCTGCCTTACGCTTCGTCCCAACACGGAAAGACCTGTGACCGTTGAACAGGGAACAAACAGGCTTACCACAGCAGAAAAAATGGTAAATGATGCCAGGAGTGTATTGTCAACAGACGGAGCGCATTTCAGGGTTCCAGATCTCTGGGACGGACATACTGCCAGCAGGATCGTGAAAAACATTAAAGAACTGGCTTTGAATTTATAACATTTTGCCTCGCTGCACCGCCATGCGGATGACCGTTAAAATTGCGGAACACGGCAGAAAAAAGTGCGGCACTATTCGCGTATAAGCAAGAAAAAGGACTCTACCACTTGCCCGGTTTCAATGTTTTCTGCTATATGTTCAGTGACGAACTTGAATAAAAGGACCTACAAAGGCTTGTAAAACAGATGATAGACTCCTTCGCAATATACAATGACCTGAAAAAAAGTCTCGGAGACGAGGCTGCCGCGAAGATGGCCCGGATTATCCAGGGCGTCTACGAAGAGCTGAGCCAGGCAGTCACACGGGAGGATTTTAACGAGCTTAAGGCTGTTGTAGGAGAACTCGCGGAAGCTCAGCGGAGAACAGAAGAGCGCCTGGACAACCTCGCTGTCCGAGTAGAAGAACTGGCTGAGGCACAGAAACGTACGGAGGCACGGGTTGAGGAGCTCGCTGAAGCACAGAAACGTACCGAAGAACGGGTTGAGGAACTCGCTGAGGCGCAGCGCAAGACCGAAGAGCGGCTGGACAACTTGGCTGTCCGGGTCGAAGAGCTCGCTAAGGCGCAGAAGCGAACGGAAACCCGAGTTGAAGAGCTCGCTGAAGCGCAGAAAAAGACAGAGCAACGTCTTGACAGTTTGACGGAACGAGTCGAAGAGCTCGCCGAAGCGCAGAAACGTACTGAAACCAGGCTTGAGAAACTCATCGGTGAACACAAAAAGACGCGTGAAATGCTTGGTGGGCTGTCCCACACCGTGGGTTACAGGCTTGAGGATGAAGCCATATGGGCATTGCCTGATCTTCTGAAGAAAGATTTTGGGATTGAAGTAGTTGGAAGGCTCAGCAGGGGGTTCATAGAAACAGCACCCGGGCGTTATATGGAAGTGAACATCTGGGGAGAAGCCAGGAAAGATGGCAGGAATCTGGTCATTTTCGGTGAAGCCAGATCGCAGCTGAAGAAAAGAGACGTTACCGATTTCCACAAAAAGGTAAATCATCTGAAGAATATTGTGAACAAAGATATTTTTCCCATTCTGGTCACCTATCAGACATCTCCCATGGTCCAGCAGACAGCCCAGGAAAAGGGCATCAAGATTTACTTCTCGTATGAACTCAGACCTACAAGGTCCTAGTATCTCCTCATCTCTGCTCGTCGAGCTGAAAGGGGTAACGCCTGGAGAGTTGTTAGATTATGCCCAACAAATGGACATAGATATCCTGGACCTCGACCCAAAAGAGGCAGCTACCTTTCATGAACTCCCTAAACTTGGTCACAAGGACCCA
>JALXAI010000483.1 GCA_026992215.1 Desulfobacterales bacterium
AGTAAGCACGTGCTGTACTTATGATGTAATCATCGGTTATTTCGGTGTTCGAGCAGCATAGGACTTCTCCGCGAATTACGTGAAACCTAAACGATAACGGAGCGTCATTGATTATTTTTACATCCACTTCGTAAGGTGATTCTATGGCCTTTTTGAGTTTTTGCGACAATTCAAATTCATAATCAAAATAATCTGCCGATGGAAGGTCTTTCACGAAAATACCAACATCAATATCTCTGAAAAATGACTCCGTCAGGAAAGAACCATACAAAAACGCAAAAACGATTTTTCTTTCTTTTTCAAGCACATTCTTGAGCCTCTTCTCGATTCTTATTTTTTCATCCCTTGAAGCTGTGTGGACTTTAATTTTGTTCATAAATCTGAATTGTCCTTTAAACTTGTTGTGTAATTTTAGCTTAATCCAGCAAAGTAGCAAACAAAAGGAGGACTCATGCTCCCCACGTGCTGTACTTCTTTTATCAGGTCATCCAACTAATAACACGTTAAGAAATAGACACCTTAAGCCAAATATATCTTATAACAGACAAGTCCTAAGAATACCACGGTAGAAATCAACAGGTGAGGATCTTTGACCAGGGTAAGAATCGGGTCTCCGCCCTTACCGCTTTCGGTGAGCATGAGAAATCGAATCACACCGTAGGTAGCGGGAATAATCGAATAGACAAGATTGTGACCGTTTTCAACCGTGTAAAGTGCGTAGGTAACTAGGCTAACACAGGCCATTGCCCATAGGAAATGGTTCAAAAAGGGAACAGAGTACTGTGCCAGACTGCTCCTGTGATTTGTGGCTTCTGTCCCCATCATCACTATTTCGCTCTTTCTTTTAGCAATGGTTATCAGAAGCGCAAGGAAAAACACTGTGGAAAATAACCAGTTAGAAATCGGAATACCCGTGGCGTAACCACCGGCAAGAACTCTGAGCACGAAAAAAAAGGCGATGAGAAATATCTCGAGACAAGGGACTCTTTTTAGTCCCAGGCTGTATGCCAGCGTCATCAATATGTAGGCTAGCAGGCAAAGTGACAGCTTCAAGTTGGGAAGAAAATTAAAAGAGAAAAAAAAGATTACTGACAGGAGCAATGCGCTCATAAGAACAACATCTTTTAGTCCCAGTTCTCCTGAAGGAATGGGACGATTACATTTGTTGGGGTGTTGAGCATCTTGCTTGCGGTCAATCCAGTCGTTGAGTACGTAGCCTAGGCTTGCCGTTGCACAGAACATCATTGCGGCCGCTGCAGTGGAAAGCAAAAGCTCCATGTTCGTGATCTTTCCGGCAAACAGTACTGGAGCAAAAACAAGCCCGTTTTTTATCCATTGATAGGGACGAATGAGGGTCATGTAGGGTTTTATCTTGTCTGCTCCTAGCCGCAATACTGATTCTTTTTGATACTCTTGGGCAATATTTGAAGATTGACACGTATCTATGCTTTCCATAATCTTGACTAATGCCCCGTTCGGTGTCAGTTCTTGCTATACAACTTTTAGCCCAGAAATTGTCTGGCTCTTTTGTCAGCAAATACGAATGGTATCTCGAGAACCCTGGATGTTGTTACAATAACCTCTTCGCCAGCGTGCTCACGCTGTATATGTAGTACACAGCTTTCGACACAAATAGTTCACTCTAAATGCACCCTAGAAATATTGTATTCTATCGGCAAACCATTTATCCAGTCTAATAATGGCATAGAGAAAAAAACCTTTCTTTCCGCCATGTTTCATAGTTTCCACACGGAAGTGTCATGGCTCCATCTATACGTGACATTTTCAGTTGACTTCGCGGCTTTCTCCTAGATCGGGTTATCTTTTCAAATACAAAAACACATCGATAGATGGGTAGCCATAAGAATGCCACTCACCTCGGAACTTCCCAGTTTCCTTCAACCGCCGGCGAAACTACATTACTCAGGATGAAAAGGCATCTTTCAGGGGTACTTTTCCTTTCAGTATTTCCCAGAGCTCGAACTTCGGCTCTAGAACCCCTCCGCTTGGTGATAATTACCCCTTTTTTCTTCATGCACTCTGTCAAGAATACCCAAACACTGAGCTTTGAATTTAGTTAGACATCGGAATGGTTTCCATAACAGCGAACCTCCGTTTCTACTCGAAATATCAGGGAAAAACATAAGAACAACTTCCAACTTTTATGCTCTTTCCTTAGAAGTTGTCAAATTCAAGAAGAGTTCTTCAAGTGATCTTTTTTTTCGCTCGAGGCTTACCACGGTTCCCTTTTTCTCCCCGATCCAGCCTATTGCATCCGGAATATCTTCCTCTTCGAGTTCAATTTTATATAATGCCTCTTTTTGCCACAGCAATGCAAATTTATCTTTTATTTCAGGATGGTTAAGAGCTGATCCGGTAACGCGAAATGTCATTTCAAAGGTACCACCGGGTGGATATAGCGCGTCCTGGATCGAACCGGTGTATTTAAGTTCTCCCCGAACAAGTATGCCAACTTTATCGCATAGTGTCTCTATGTCCGGTATGATATGAGTGCTGAAGAATACAGTTTTCCCTTTCTCTTGCAAGTCTCTTATGATTGAAGAAACAAGGTGACGTCCCAGCGGATCAAGACCGCTCATGGGCTCGTCCAGGATCACAAGTTCGGGATCGTTCATCAGAACCGCGGCAATCCCGGTTCTTTGTACCATTCCTTTTGAGAAAGTCTTGATGGGCCTTTTTGCAGCGTCTTCTAACAAGACCAGTGAGAGGAGCTCGTAGGCTCTTCTTTTAACACTTACCCGGTCAGCCCCGTTTAGTTTCCCTATAAGTGTCAGCAATTCCAGGGGATTAAGATAATTATAGAATCGAGGATGTTCGGCAAGGTAGCCAACACCTATTCTTGCTTCAGGGGCAGACACTTTCTTTCCCCATAGCCATGCATTGCCAGAAGTTGGGTTCAACAACCCCATCAGGATCTTGATAGTGGTGCTTTTCCCGGCGCCGTTCGCTCCTATAAAACCAAAGATTTCCCCTTTATTCACTTCAAGGTTGAGGTTTTTAAGAGACTCAACTTTCTTCTTGAGCCCTTTTTTATAAGTTTTACTCAGATTTTCTGTCTTTATTGCCACCATTTTTAGTCTTCCGCCAGCCTTCCGCTAGTTTACTTGTTGTGTATACTTTTCCTTGCTTGGTCAAGTAAAATTTACCACCGTAAGGGTCCGGAGGGATGGAACTTATAATACCCGATGTTACAAGCTCCATAAGCGATTTTGGCCTGTGGTGGTACTTTCCCCGGTATTTATCCACGGCCTTTTCAAGAAACCGGATCGCTTCGAGGGCCATGAGACGCTTGATAAGTTTTTTTCTCAAAAGTGGGTTTCTGGTGTCAGGAATCATTGATTTCAGGTAAATAATGCCCGCCTCCGTTTCATTTCCCTCGTAAAACATTCTGGCGGTAAGGGTTGCCAGCAGTGCACTTTTGGGATTCAGCCTGGAAGCCAGCTTTAAATAGCGGGCAGCTTTTGCCGGTTTTTTCAGCTGAAAATAATAGTTCGCCGCGAGAAAAAACGGGATGTACCAGTCCCAGGTTCGATGCTTCAGCCCCTTTTCCAACAGCCTGTTCAGATGTGTTATTGCGGGTTTAATCCAGCTTAAAGTGCCCTGAGCAAAATAGTAGCAGTCCATGTTGTAGGGATCAAGATCGGTTGCTTTGTCAAGGGCGTCGTATAATCTTCTCAGCTCCGGTGTTTCTTTCCTCCAGCCAACCTTTTCTCCAAAATAAAATTCAGTATTAAAAAAAATAGTTTCAGCCATGAGTTCCCTGTTACCCAGTGACATGATCTCAAGGGCAAGGGTTGGCGGAAGCCTGTGCAACCGCAGGGGAGAAGGGTGACGCTCCTGATATGTGGGATAATAGTAATTCACGCCTGCAAAAAGCGACAACAAAATGATCCCGATTAAAAGCCGCCTCATGGCAGATCTCTCTTCTCAAAAACCAAAATGGCCACGTACAGTGCCAGTGCCGAGTACACGAAAGCGTACGCCACCGATACTGCAAAAAGCTTTGTTGGGTGCGGAAGTCCGTAAATGGCCTGTACTTTGAAATCAAAGAGAGCAAAATTGGGGAAAACGTAGTATGCTCCCTTTACCAGGGCCTTTAGTGCCGGCGGAAACTGGTTTTTCGCCATGCCTGACTCAATATACCTGACCACGGACTGCGTGCTCTGCCCTACTGCATAAACGGCACAACCAAGGAGAAAAGGCAAGATAGATGACGTGGCAAAGCTTGTAAAAAGTATAATTATCGCTCCTAGTACAATACATGCCTCAAAGCTGCCTGCCAGTGAAATAACAACATTTTGCCATGATATATTGGGTGCGTTTTGAACTCCCAGGCTTGTGACCCAAACACCAAGAGACGCAAAAAGACCCAGTAACAAAATCGTTGAACCAATCATGACCACAAAGCCAGAAAATTTGCCCAGGATATAAAGTGTACGGCTGATAGGCTGAGTAATGATTACATAACCTGCCTTTGAATCTATCTCGCTTGATATCAGGTTCAGCCCCAAAAAGATTGTAACCACCACACTAATAATCTGAACAACTGACAGGCTGTAATTAATACTGACCTCAAGCGGTTGTCTCATCGAGAAGCTGCTGAATATACCAGTGGAGAAAATTAGAAATATACCAAGTAACCCAATGCCCTGGTACAGGCGATCGCGCATTCCGCCTTTTATGGTAGTTAGTGAGATTACAAAGAAGGACCGTATTTTGTTATTTCCCTTCACGCTTCTCCAGTTCCTCGGACAGTTTTTTACATAGCTTGCAAGCGGGGCCGGTATAAAAATCGTTACTCTTCTTGCAGGCGAGGCCAAAAAAATCTTTAGCCTTCTTTTTATTTCCTATGGCCAGGTTCAACTGACCCAAACGATATAACAAAAAAGGATTCCTGTCTACTTTTCGAAGTTCTTCCAGCACACGTATATTTTGAGTCAATAACATGCGTTTTCCGATTTCGTCTTTACATTCAAGAATCCTCCGGTTTAGATCCCTGCTAAGTTTCCTCAACAGCCTTCGCTTTATCTTCTTGCTTTTAGCGTTTTCTAAGATGTCTGCCAAAATTATGTCTGCGCTGGTAGTCGTGTTTAATCCCCCAAGATTAGCAGTAGCGAGAGCCCTTGCGCCGCCCTTACCACTCAATTTCCTGGCTATTTCGTATTCTTTTCTCGCCTCCTCCACCCTCCCCTGGCACAGCAAAGCTGATGCGTATTCATTATGACCTAAAGGAAAATCCGGGGACTTCTTAATAACATCAGCAAACAGGGTTAAGTTTTGCTGCCAGACAATGTTTCGTTTGGTGGTGATTACGCCAAAGATCAATAATATAAAAGCGAAAGAGCTTATAACCGCTTCCTTCGGATATTTTGTAAGAAACAAGCTGGTTGCTATGGACAGACCCATTAGCGGTAGATACAGATATCTTTCGGCAAGTGGAGTCCAGGCCATTTTGTTTACGGCCACCAGAAGTGCAGGTGCTACAAATAGTACAGGCCATAACAGAAAAAAGGAGATCAAGCCCTTTCTCCTCCACAGCAGGTAAGCAATCCCTGCGCACGCCATTAGGCCGATAGCAAAACACAGGGGACGGTTAATACTGACAATCGCAAAATTTAAGGGAAATGGCCATATAATCTTCTTCGTGTAAAAACCAAGAGCTTTAACCAGGCTACCGAGCTTTGACAGGTAAGAAATGTGTGCCGCGCTGTGAGCTCCCTTTATAGCAGATTTTACCCCGGAGTCTTGTGCAAAATGAAACCCTGTTCTCAACCACAGGTATAGAACGGTGAAAAACACAAAAGGTGTAGCACGCTTAATTCGTTCTACCTTGCGAACCGAGTATCCAGGCATACCCTTCCAGCCGGTTGCCAGTATGACCAGCGGCAAAAGAGAAATGGCTACTTCCTTCGATAAAAGCCCGAGGAAAAAAAAGAAACCTGCTGCTATATCAGTCCACCACCTGGAACTTTTTTCGGGAAGGACAAACAAAGCAAAAGAAGCAAGGCAAAATAATCCCGCCAGTAGATCTGTTCTGCCGGATATCCAGTTAACGGGTTCCGTTGTCAACGGGTGTATACCAAAAAAGGCAGCCCCCAAAAGGGGAACATAGAGGAGAAACCCGAAATTGCCAATTTTCTGCCTCCGAAATATCCCGGATATTAGAAAGAAAAGTAACAGAGTATTGACAAGGTGGATAAGAATGTTTTCCATGTGCATAATTTGAGGTTGACAGAGAAAAAGAGCATTATCCATCTTGAAAGATAGACCCGATAACGGTCTGTAGTAGTATATGTTGCGGCGAGAAAAAAGATTGGTTACGTGGAAGGACCGTTCATTTGTCAGGTTAGCGACAAGCCTCTGATCATCGACACTGCACAGTTCTCCGAAAATAGTGGGATAGAATACCCCAAGTATTACTAAGGCTAGAAGTAGCGCAGTATACTCTCTTTTCATATAATTAATCGAGGGGGATCTCTCCCCCCCTGATTGGCTGAAGCATTATAGCTGATTTCAACTTGAAAATACCGGGCTAAATAATAACGTGATATAGACTTTGAATTTCTCAACCTGCCCGCATCAATTACAGAGCTGACCAGCTACTAAATTCGCTGCTATCACTTTGGCCAGGATCACTGGCTGTAGCACCCTTGTTTTTTGAAGTCCAGTAAATTTTCGGGTCATCCGAAGCCGTACCATATTCTCTGTCACCATTGAGATGGGCTGATCTGGCGGCATATGATTGAGCAGACGAAGCACAGTGAATCTGCACGTTATTAGATGTTTTGAACTGGTTTAAAATGTCCACGTTATTTGAACCAACCTGAATCGTTGATCCCGGACCTGTCTGGCTGAAAGTGACTGCCGCGATACTGAGGGATGATAAACCAAAAACCAGAATCGCTGTTATGATGAAAACTTTCTTCATATCAATTCCTCCTATAAATATTTAAGGGATTTTACATGGTTGGATACTGCTGATAGTCTGCGTAGCAAGCTTCCATTGCCGTTTTGAAATTGCGAATGTCGCTTTCCGCAGCCGCGTTAAAAGCCCTTGTTCTGTAGGCTGCAAACTGCGGAATTGCAATGGCCGCCAGAATTCCGATGATCGCGATAACGATCATCAATTCGATCAATGTGAAACCCTTGTTACTCTTTCTCTTCAAAAAATTCCTGATTCTTGCGATCATTTTTACCTCCTGTTATTGGTTTTTTTGCTCAGTAAAAATAGCTATTAGTGAAATTTCTTTCTCACCTCCTCACTGTCAGCATTTCAATATTGGTCGACATGAGGTAAAAGCAACTTATGTGCCATAAATGGAATACTTTTTAGAATCGTTTTCAGTTTATTGTAACTACTTGTTATTTATCAGTTTAATATTCATCAAATCAAACTTAACGAGCTCTCCAAGAAAAACCACCAGTCAAAAGTTTGGAAATTTCGCTTTCCCATTGACAATTTTAGTTCATTTGATGACAAAATTTGTCACTTACTGCGTAAATGCATATCAAAAGGGACCACCCTTAAATATTATGTGTATATATCAATGCTTCCTCAATAAGACATGGAGGTCAAAAGTAATTTTACCCTGGATGTCTGTGGTTCAACAAACTATTCTTGATAGACCAGCAAAGCCGCAATCAAAACTTAGGATACGACCCTTCGGCAGGCTCAGGGCAGCGCTTTGCGTTGAAACCACAAAGGCGCCTTAGAATACTTACTTTAAGGCATGTAACATTTTTGCGTGTCTTATTTTCGATCTTAATCCCGGTAGTTCGTTGCTCTAAAAAGATCAAAAGAAGAAGCCCATTTGAGCGCAGAAGAGCGGATCATGGGGTTTTTGAAGTAATGATCTGTTGAAGAGGTTGAGAAGGTTGAAAGGGTTGAGTGTTTTTTTCATTCAACCCTTTTCCCCTTGTCCCTTGCAGCCTGAATTCCGGGAGGTGGGATTCCAGGTTCCTGAAGGGGGGTGGGAAAACCTGTGTCTAAAGCACAATGAAACGAAAACATCATTTGCTTCGGAGATCCGCCTCCGACGGGACAGCTATTTTTCACATAAACGAATAACAAATAACGTATAACGAATAACTCATCCAAACCTTTTGGTTGCTGCTTCGCTGCCTTAGTTAGATAGTCGAATGAGATTTTACAAGGGAGGCAAAGCACGAAAAGAAAATTTTGACTGTCCTCTAATCGATCTCCTATTCGCGGCTGATTTTAGACTCTCGATTCGAAGAAAGAGCAATGCTTCCCTTCGGCAAGTGGATCTTACCTAAAACCTAAAGTACCAGCAGTCAAATCTCGGCACCAGGAATAAAACTCGTAAGAATGTATTTTAAAGTGAAGTATCCAAAATGTATCTTCGCTTCTGTGAACAAACCGGAATGCTAATACGAATGACTCAAGCCGATACGCCAAAAAACCCAGTGGTCATACGCCAAAAGACGCACCCATGGCTTGCCGGAGAGACAAGCGTATTCATGCTTCCTGATGTGTAGTACTCTCGCTTAAGTCTTTCTAACTTTACCGTAGCGGCAAAATTGTAGCCAATACATTTTTTTGACTCTTTTTCGCCAAATTTTTTCCTAATTTCCCCGTCAAACGATGCATTATTCGTCGGTGCAGCGTTACAGCTGTTTCGTTTTATCGACCTTAATTATTGACATCTCATCGCAAGTTTGCGAGACTTAGATTAACCAGGGAATAATTGGGGGCTGATCATGGATATCAAGGAAACAATTCGGTCTTTTTTCAAGGAAATTATTCTCCCTGAAATAGAAGTAATAAAGGGAAAACAGGATAAGATTGACGCAAGGCTGAATGGAATCGATCAACGGCTTTCCGACATGAGTGCTCAGCTTGCAGACCAGAGCAGACGGATAGACGAGACGAATAAGCGGATAGATGAAACGAACCAACGGATAGATGAAACGAACCAGAGAATAGACAGTGTTCGTGAGGAATTGACTGCTGCAATCGGTGAAACGAATAAACGCGTCGATTATATGAACCAGCGTATAGATGAAACGAACCAGCGAATTGACAGTGTTCGTGAGGAATTGACTGCTGCAGTCGGTGAAACGAATAAACGCCTAGATTACATGAACCAGCGAATCGACAACCTTCGCGATGAGCTGAGTGGTGCAATCGGTGAAACGAATAAACGCATCGATTATATGAACCAGCGGATAGATGATACGAACCAACGAATAGACAATGTTCGCGACGAGCTGGTTTCCATGATGGGTAAAATCGATCACAGGCTCGATGAGACCAACCACCGGATTAACAGGCTTTACGAAGTGATAGTAAGGCGAGACGAACACAGTCATCTGGAGGAAAGGGTTGCGTATTGTGAAAGGAAAATAAAAGAACTGGAAACTAAGCTTGCAGCGTAGGTTGTTGCGCTATCCCGAGAGATCCTGTCTGACTGTGTAATGTTTGAAGGGATCTTAATTTTTTCCTGAATCCGAGCTATCGCTTCACATAGTTTATCCTTTAGAAACATTTATTCAGCACCAAACCCAGAGTTCCCACATCACTTATTCTTTTTCCCAATCGGCCTTTCTACAATTCATATGACCAGTAGACACGGATGCCTTTCTCCTTTGCGTACTCTTGCGTAGTCGGAGTGATATCGTGAACAACGATCACCTGCAAAATCTTCTCAGAAGGCAATTCTTCAATGGTAGCAATCTGTTTGACTAACTTTTGAAAACGATTGATTTCTTTCCGAGAGATGCTGGTTTTTGCCTCACCAAGAATTAGAACCCTGTCTCCATTTTTCTTACCCCAACCGTAAATGTTGGCCTGGAGATATTGCCCTTTCCGTTTGCCAGGGAAATAGCGACGAATCAGTCTCCCGTCCACCCGGATACCATCGTCCCTGAGCAGCAGATTCGGGAGGCTCTTGTAACTTTGGTTTTCAAGATTATAGCCAATCGCGTCTGACATACTTTCAAGTCGTTTCCGAGTTTCAGAATGATCTTTAATTAGTTGCCCCAGTGATTCTTCGGTCCGCCTTTGAGCCTCGGCCAGTTCTTCTACTCTCAGCGTCAACGAGTCCAACCTTTGTTCGGTCCGCCTTTGAGCCTCGGCCAGTTCTTCCACTCTAGCTTCAGTGCGTTTCTGAGCTTCGGCCAGTTCTTCTACTCTCAGTGTTAACGAGTCCAGTCTTTGTTCTGTTCGCTTCTGAGCCTCAGCCAGTTCCTCCACTCGCTCTTCGGTCCGCCTTTGAGCCTCGGCCAGTTCTTCCACTCTAGCTTCAGTGCGTTTCTGAGCTTCAGCCAGTTCGCTTACTACCCTGGTTAGTTCGTTGAAATCTTGCTTGGTTACGGTTTGCGCAATTTCTTCGTAAAGTTTACCCATCAGGCCTGCAAGCTTCCTTGCAGCCTCATCTCCAAGGCATTGTCTCAGATCTTCGTAAATAGACAGCGTATTAATCATAATTTAAATAATACAATGAATCTGCCAACATATCAACAGGTTCGCAAATTATCAGCAAATTTTTTTGAAAAACTATTGACCAATTTATGCAGGAATTTTAGAAAGAAGCTTTTAAACGTTTTAAATAATTCCAGCGGACAAAACAATTTTTTACCGACCTTGCGGAGGATATCAGCCATGATAAAGACCAGTCAAGATATTGATGAACTATGTATTAACACAATAAGAATGCTCTCTGTGGACGCAATAGAAAGGGCAAAATCGGGGCATCCCGGTTTTCCCATGGGGGCTGCAGCCATGGCCTACGTGCTATGGACACGATTCTTGAAGCATAATCCCAAAGACCCCAGGTGGCCGGATCGGGATAGATTTGTTTTATCCGCGGGTCACGGGTCGATGCTTTTATACAGCCTCCTCCACCTGACTGGATATGACATCAGCATGGATGATATAAAAAACTTTCGCCAATGGGGCAGCAAGACTCCCGGGCATCCGGAGTATGATCTTTCGACGGGAGTCGAAACCACCACGGGACCACTCGGACAGGGTTTCGCAAATGGCGTGGGCATGGCCATTGCCGAGTGCTTTCTGGCTGCAAGGTTTAATCGTCCCGGGCTACCGATAGTAGATCATTATACTTACGGCATCATCAGTGACGGGGACATGATGGAAGGAATTTCCCACGAAGCCGCTTCACTGGCCGGCCATTTGAAACTGGGGAAATTGATCTACCTCTATGATGACAATCACATATCAATAGAAGGCAGCACTGATATTACATTCACTGAGAATCGTGCAGGACGCTTTGAATCATATGGATGGCACGTTCAGAAAGTCGAGGACGGAAACGACATAAAGGCCATCGCCACAGCCATTGAGAAAGCTCAAAACGAAACCGAAAGACCCTCCCTTATCCTGGTAAGAACCCACATAGGGTATGGAAGCCCCAACAAACAAGACACTCCTGGCGTGCATGGAGAACCACTGGGGCCCGAGGAAACAATACTTACCAAAAAAAATCTCGGCTGGCCTATTGATCCGCCATTCTATGTCCCCGAAGATGCTCTTAACCATTTCAGGGAAGCTGTACCCCGAGGTATTGATAATCAGAAAAAGTGGGAAAAATTATTCAGTGCATACGAAAAAGAGTATCCTGATTTGGCCGACGAATGGAAACGGATAATGGAGGGAAAGCTCCCCAAGGATGCCTTTGCAGATATTCCGATTTTTGAACCTGATTTTGCAGGAATGGCCACCAGAGTAGCTTCAGGCAAGGTCCTCAATGCCATTGCCCCTCGTGTTACCAATCTCATGGGAGGTTCCGCTGACCTAGCCCCGTCCACAAAGACAATTATGAATTGTTCCGGAGACTTCCAACCCAACGGTTACAACAACCGTAATCTTCGTTTTGGTGTGCGGGAACATGGAATGGGAAGCATCCTTAACGGGATGGCCCTTCATGGAGGAGTTATTCCCTACGGTGCCACGTTTCTCATATTTTCAGAGTACATGAGGCCTTCTATCAGACTTGCCG
>JALXAI010000484.1 GCA_026992215.1 Desulfobacterales bacterium
CGGATCAATTCCGGCAGCCCTTTCCGGACCCAGAAACAGATTCCTGTGACGATCACCCCAGTAGTGCACGTGATTTACAAAGTAGCTGGGAATAATCCCAAGCCTTTTCATCCTTTCTATCTGATCCGAAGTTGCCAGCTGGCAGTGGATGATCATGTGTCTGTGCCCTTTTCCCGGGTGTTTTCCCATGGTATTTTCGAACGCTTCCAGCACCGATTCTATTGCCCTGTCGCCGTTGGCATGCACGGCTACCTGGATGCCCTGTCCGTGGTAGTATGCTATCTGTTTATTTAATTCATCCTGCCGATAAATCAGCTCTCCTTCGTGATCAGGTGTGCAGAAATACGGCTCATTGAGTGCCGCCGTCAGGGCCTGTATAGACCCGTCCTGGAAAAACTTGACAGCTCCCAGTTTCAGAAAGTCCGAGCCGAACCCGGTCTTTAAACCCGCTTCCATCAGTTTTGAGTATACCCGCTCAACAAGGGTTAAATAAACTCGTATGCCGAGGGTTCCTTCTCTTTCGAAATCACAATATGCCTGAATGATGGGCTTTTCGTTTCGGAAATAACCTATGGCGGCGTCATGAATGCTGGTAATTCCGTGTTCGTGGAAGTACCTGATTCCTTTCAGCATCACTTCCTTCAACTTTTCAGCGGGATACGGTGGTATATGAACAAGTACCAGGTTAATCGCGGGGTCTTCCTTCAGCAAGCCGGTGGGATTACCATGGGTGTCTTTTTCGATACATCCTCCGGAAGGTTGAGGGGTGTCCGCATCGATCCCGGCGATCTTAAGTGCCAGCGAGTTCACATACGCCAGGTGACCACTTGTGTGAGATACGAAAAGCGGATTTCGAGGCGCTGCATGATCGAGATCTTCCCTGGTCAGGTGCCGTTTCTCCTTGATCAACGTATCGTCGTATCCCCAGCCACGAATCCACTCTCCTTCCTTGCTCTTTTTGGCGATCTCGCGAATCTGTTTTTTCACGTCTTCAATGGATTCATTCGGGGGAGTTTTGCAGTTGGCCTGAAGAAGTGACATGGCATAGAGAGAAAGATGGCTGTGTGTTTCGATGAAGCCCGGAATCACGGTTTTCCCTTTAAGATCAAGTACGTCAATTCGACTACTCCAGGGGGATGAACCGAGAACTTCTTCCCTGGTTCCCACCTTTGCAAATTTCCCCTTCTCAACCATGAAGGCATTTACAATCCTGCCCTCCGGATCCATTGTTAAAACCCTGGCGTTTATAAACACTTTATCCACAACCCCTACCTTTTACCAGTAACACCCCCCTGACAGCCCTGAATACAATTCCGGCTCATCCACCAGGAGATGCGAGCACAAGCAGCATCACGCCCGCAACAATAAGAATTGCTCCTGCAAGCCGCAACCTTTTTATTCGCTCCCGCAAGAAAATGGCGCCGACAACCACGCTTAAAAAGATCCCGATATTTCTGCCGGCGACGATGTAGGTTACATTGCCCAGGGACAGGGCAACGATAATCAGCAGGTACGCGACAGGGGTTGAAACTCCGACTATAAGAACCCCTCTGGCGTTTGCAGCGCACTCCGTCTTGATTCCGTCTACATCGGTCTTTTTCATACCCAGCGCCCATGCGCTCACGAACAACGCCATGAAAAGCTGCACAAAAAAGAGATACTGAAGGGAAGAAGGCCCCGGATTTATCGTCATTGCCTTTCGATCAACCAGGTGGTAGCCCGCTATCATGCAGCCCGTACAGAAGGCCATGAGAATGCCCCTGAAGTCAATTCCCGTGGCACTGTCCTTCTCCTGCAGGGAGGACAGGCTTACCATCATGACGCCGGCAATTATAACAGCGACCATAAACATCCCTTTTATTGTTACCTTGTCTCCCACCACGAGCCCTGCCAGGATCAATGCTACCACCGGCGCAATTCCGCGGCTCAAGGGGTACACCACGGAAAGATCCGAGTACTCGTAAGCCTTGAACAAAAATATTATGTAAAGTGCTTCAAAAAGCCCTGAAATTAAAGACAGGTAAACCACCTTCGCGCTAAAAGAAGGGCCTTTAACGAAAAGATCCACCACGATACACGGTACCAGCACCAGGGCCCCCACTGTAGTGGTAGTCCACGCAAAAGCCACCTTGTCGTGGCAGGTTTTCACCAGCGCGTTCCACGTGACGTGTAAAGAAGCGGAGGTAAATACAAGTATAAATACGAGCGGAGACAATTTATTCCGGTTACCCTGCCTTTTTATATCTCATCCCGGGTACTGTTTCGTTCCGACATCATGCAAGCGACTTCATTTATAAGCTCATAACCCGGGTCAGCGTATTTAGAAAGGGGGTTATATCCAAAACTTATTTACTTGAAACTTGAAAACCAACCCAGCATGCTAACGGGGAAATATCAGCACGAAAAAACGTTACATGCCTTAAAAGGAGTATTCCATCAGGAAACCAGCGCCTGACTTTAACCGGCACTGACTTCTTCTTTCAAGAGCCTCTGCCACGTCTCATCGCTTTCATTCCACTTTTTCAATTCCCCCAGTCTCTTCTCACCGCCTACCAGCTCAAGGTATTCCTCGTGGTCTTTAACGCCGTAGACGAATTTCCCAAGGTATTCGTTTTTGAAAACTTCTTCACCGCGGTTTCCAAGACTCACGTATTCGGACAGGTGAACACGATCGTAGGTGTAGTCGGGATAACATGATGTCGGATGCGCACCGTATGGCAATTCAACCACCGCGGTGACCTCATAGTAAGGAATGGTGGCACCGATCTCGTTCATCTCTTCCTCGGATACTATTTCTTCAACGCTTATGATCGAATTTTTGGAGGCTTCCACGGCAAGAAGATCCGCGAAGTAGGGAGGATAAAGCTTCACGTTTCCCCTGGGATCGCTTTTGTGAGCATGAATTATGGCCCAGTCAGGCCTTACCGCAGGAACCAGGGTTACCTTTTCGCCCGTATACGGACAGCTCATTGTCACGTACTCGGGATGCAGTTTCAAAATGTCGGTGCCTGATACAAGTTTCATGGGCATAAACGGGAGGCCGAAAACCGACGCCCTGAGTTGCACCAAGACGGCAACACAATCGGTATCCAGTGGGATTACTTTCTTTTCCTGCACCATCCGCCTGTAGTTGGGTGCCAGCCCGAAATCCGCTTCAAAGCCCACGTACGAATTCTGAACTTTTTTAAGCACCCCACCGGCACACAGCAGATCGATGTCCACGCCATGGGCACCGCCGATACTGTGCATGTCCCTTTTCCCCTGGCGGATCATTTCACGGATGATCGCCATGGGTTCCCGCGCCGAAAGATTACCACCCACTGCTACAATACTACCGTTTTCTATTCTTGATACGGCCTCGGTGAGTGAACAGAGTTTTTCCCTGGAACTGTGTATTCCCATTCCGTTCTCCTGAAAATAATTTGTTACATAAACCGGTAAGGCAAAAAATCATGCTTCCCCGTCGGTCCCATCTACCATGGATCAAGCGTGGCGAGTGGTGGCTTTCTTTTCGCTACGCACCACCAAACTCCGGGGCCAGTAGAAAAATTCAATTACGCCAGATAGTTAAATACAAAAAATAAGCACCTCAAAAGTCGTACTTTTTTTCCAGCGCTTCTTTGGAAAACCCGGATTTCCTTGTCTCCATGGGATCCAGCTTCCTTATGATTGCCACCTCTTCCCTGGTGGGGGGAGGTGTTTCTGAGACACGGTTGTCCACTACAGGTTCAAAACCGGTATTCGCCTTTATATCTTCAACGCTCACTCCGGGGTGCAGCGTTTTAAGACGCATGACTTTTGTTTCCGGGTCAAAATCGAAGGTTCCGAGGTTTGTTATTACCCGATCGGGCCCACCACCCGAAAGGTTCATCTCATCCCGGGTCATCATATTAGTTCTGTGCCCGAGCGTGGTAATAAAATCCACGGAATCAACCAGGGTGTACACCTTATCTCCCTTTTTGCTGATCCTGGCTTCGTGCCTGACGCTCCATATGGTAAAGTTTCCGGCAAAGCAGCCGATATGGCTTGATCCTGCTCCTCCGGGTAGTTTTATCTTGATGTTATCCTCTGAGCCGATCAGCGTGTTGTTCAGGTTACCGAACTTGTCTATCTGGGCACCGCTGAAAAATATCCTGTCCAGTTCTCCTCTCATTGCCAGGTCAAATATCTGGTGAAGGTGGAGCACGGGGTTTGCTCCATGAAGCATTACCGAGTCTCCGGAAGTGGGAGGCAAAAAGGGAGGATCTGGGTTTAATCCCGCGAGGAGTCCTCCCCAGAACACGGCATTCGGAGCATGGGTCTTAAAGGCCAGCATGATGGCCGTAAAGGGCAGCGGTACCGCCACTCCGTTAAAAATTGTATCTCCGTCTTTTATTGTCCGCGCCATGCAGACAGCCATCAATTCGTCTATGGTATAATACTCTATCCCCGCAACCGTCATGTTTTAATTCCTTCCGCTAAATTAAAGTCCCATTGATGCCACGATATCGAGATTCATCCTGCATTCTGCAGGAAGCTGCGGATAACCTATAATCGGTATTTTTCGTTCATGTAACGAACCGTGTGATCTCACATGAATCTCTTCATCGACGGAATCAAAATCGCCAAACACCACGTCTTTTTCTCCGAGAACCAGCAGGTCCCCGATTCGTCGACTCATAAGCCCGAACATTTTTGATGCCTCGCTTTTAGTGCATACGAGTTCAACTCCTTCAACCTCCCTGAGTATACCTGCCGCCTCCATTACTTCTTCCTGATTATCCACGAAGATATAACTTGCACCTCCCAGGTTCTGATGATGAACCACGTAACGGTCCTTGATCACCGGTAAACACCTGGCCTCGATACCTCTTTCCTTCAGCACCTTCTCCAGGTCAATCCCCCTGGTCTTGGATGACATTCCATGATCCGCAGTGATGTAAATTTCGAGACCAGGATTTTCCTCGACGATAATTCCGAGAATCCTATCCAGCGCGGAGATATGTTCGACAGACCTTTCATCCTCGGGAGCGTACCTGTGCATGGCTCCGTCAGTGGTGGAACAATAGGTTAGGTCCGGTTTTTTCACGGAAAGTACCAGTCTCAATGCTCTGAACAGCCATTCATTGATTGCGGGAGAATAGATATCCGGTGCGCTGCCCAGCATCGACAGCATGTAACTGTCCGGTTGCTCCGCGGACAACCGGTAGCCGGCTCCCGCGTCAAGCAGACCAAGAAGCTTCCTCTTGGACGTAAGAAGCGCTGTTGACAGCCCTCTTTTTTTTGCCCTCTCCAGGATCGTTTCACAGCAAAGGAATTCCGGGGATTCCATGTAGACTTCCTTACCCGTATCCCGATCAATCCAGTAGTTCGATGTTATCCCGTGGCGATTGGGAAGCTCGCCAGTAATAATGGAAACATTGTTAACGTTTGTAACGGTGGGAACCACCGCGCTTCCCGTCACCATACCCCCCGATTCAATCAGGAAATCGATGGCAGGCGTGGGAGAGCACTCGAGATACTCGGGGCCAAATCCATCAATACAGATAACAAGAACCTTCCGTTCCATCACGACATCTCCATCTTGGCAAGCATCTCGTTGCGAGCCTCGATGGAATGCTTCAGGTTTTCGCTTGCGCGGTTTTTTTCGAAGATACCGATTTCAAAAACGAGGGGACCGGCAAAACCGGTGTCCGTTAAAAGCCTGAAAACCTGCCCGCAGTCTATTGCTCTTGAGCGCGAGAATGGAACATGATCTATTTTGAAACCGGAGCCGGAAAAATCAACACCATGCAGATGCACCTCAATCGTTGCCAGCAGGGCATTATCAAGGAGCTTCAGAACTCCGGCAGTAGCTTCTCCCTCGAAGAGGCTCGCCGCATGCCCTGCGTCGAAGAGAAGTCCGAACCTTGGATTTCCTATGGTATGGATCAGTTCCACGTCAAAAAATTCATATCCCAGATAAATATCCTCGGTACCGATGAACTCCAGCGCAATTTCCGCAAATTCAAGGTACGGAACGGGATCCGGAGTACAGGTAACTATTTTGTCCCGCGGAGCGGGATGGAAGGTGATCATCCTGGCGCCAACGTCAAGGGCAAGCTCAAGGTAGTCCAGGTACTTGTTTATGCTCTTTTCTCTTAAAAGAGCATCCTCGGATGTTAAATCTGCCGGCACACCTTTTTCCAGCTCTATATCCGATGAGTGGATGGTAACAAGCTCAAAGTTTTCAAACATACCACGCAGTTCTTGCCTCACGCGGCAAGTGTAAGTATCTATGCTCCCAAAAACCTGGGGCACAAATTCAAAGACGTCGAACTCCGCCTCGCTGGCCGAGGTCACCGCTTCCCTCAGGGTCATTCCCCTAAGTGAAAGCGAAGATACTCCGAACATGCAGCCCACTTCGTCTTTCTCGTTTTCGTTTCTCTGCCAGTAAATGGTCCCTACCCCCTCGCAAGGTGTTTCGAACTGCGATTCAGATCACTGTTAATAAACCACCAGCACGTTACACGTTGTGTGGTGGAGGACGTAGCTGGTCACGCTACCTATAAAGCGATCAATCAATCCTCCCCGGCGTGTTCGTCCGAGCACTAAGAGATCCGCCTCCAGCCTTCTGGCCACGTCACAAATAAGCTCCTCCGGGTTTCCTATCTCAACGACCTCCGTGGCATCCACCCCCTGCTCTTCAGCCTCCTTGCACAGTTCCTCAAGCCAGGCCCTGGCCCGGGAAATTTCCTGCTCATCGTACTGTTTCAACAAGCGAATCGATTCCGTTTGCTCCACATCCGTAATGGTTCCTATCCTGTCCAGCAACTCATCCGGAGTTTTCTGTTCAACGACATGGAGTAAAAAGAGCCTAGCGTTTTCCTTTTTTGCCAAATCCACGGCATCCCTAAATACCTTCAAAGAATGCTCGTAGCGGCCAACCGCAACCAGAATTTTCCTGTAATCCATATTATTCCCCTACTCGATAGGCCGTCAAAGTGAGCCCAATCGGTGTTAGAGTACCAGTTCTGACCTGTCGGTAATTTCCTGTCTCAGTTTCACGAATTCGAGGTCGGTATGTTCCCGCGGTCGAGGAAGGGGGACATCGTAAATCGCATCCATGCGCCCGGGCAATTTGTCTTTCAGCGTAACGATCCTGTCTCCGAGATAGATCGCCTCGTCAATATTGTTGGTAACGAAGATGACCGTTTTTTTCTCCGTCTGCCAGATTCTTTCCGTTTCTTTCTCCATGAACATTCGTGTCTGCGCGTCCAACTGCCCGAAGGGTTCGTCCAGTAGCATGATCTCGGGGTTGTTGGCGTAAGCACGAGCGATTCCGACGCGCTGTTTCATGCCGCCGCTGAGCTGGTGTGGATAGTGTTTTTCAAAGCCCTGGAGTCCGACAAGATTGATATAATGCTGGGCAATTTCGCGCCTCTTTTTTTTATCCACCCCCCTCAGCTTGAGACCTATTTCCACGTTACCCATAACCGTACGCCAGAAAAACAGCATGTAGCTCTGAAACACAAGTCCCCTGTCCTGCCCGGGTCCCGTTACTTCCTTGCCGTCAACCAGAACCTGTCCCGAAGTCGGCGTTTCAAGGCCGGCGATGATTCTCAGCAGGGTTGTTTTCCCCGACTGTCCCGGTCCCAGGATCACCAGAAACTCGTTGTGCATCACCTCGAGGCTTATATCTTCCAGTACATGTACCCTCTGTTTCCCCTTCTGAATAAAAACCTTGCTTATATTCCTACACTCGATTTTGGGATTCATACCTATTGTCCTCGAAACACTTGTTTAATCCGGGTTTGCCTGATATTCGTCACAACCGTTTGTACACCTAGAGTTCCTTTATACCGCGCTTCCACGGACACAGCACCTTTTCCAAACCGCTTGCAGCCACACTGAAAAGCCATGCTACGACAGCAATGGCCGCCATTCCTCCAAGCACAAGTTCAGGCTTGGTCAGCTTCATGCCCCGTATGATTATCCATCCCAGTCCCGAACGGGAACTTACAAGCTCCGCGGCCAGCACGCAGGTCCATGCAACGCTCATTGAAATCTGGACACCTGCGAAAAGAGCCGGCAGGGCCGCAGGGAAACTGACATAGAATATTTCCTGGCGCCTGTTTCCGCCAAGAACCCTGATCACGTCGTAGAGCTCTGGGTCTATGATCCTGATACCGCTGTAAGCATTCAGGACGCATGGCACAAAAGATCCGATAACTATGATGAAGATCTTGGATGGCTCCCCGATACCAAACCACAGAATAGAAATGGAGATCCACGCAATGGGAGGCATCGGTTTAAACAGGTCGAACACCGGTTTGACAATGGAATTGATGTACTTGTTCAAACCCATTAATAAGCCGAGTGGCAGACCCGCTGCCGCTCCGATGGCAAAGCCGATAATGATCCTCCTGGAACTGGCCCACGCGTGCCCGAAGAGATTCTTCCCCGCCAGCCTGACCGACATCAGGCGAACCATTTCCTTGAGCGTGGCCTCGGGGGTTGCCAGTCCGAGCAAACCCGCCGCGGCTATATAGTGCCAGACGATCAGGAAAGTAAAGAAGGATACAACATACAAGAAGTATTCGTTTGTTAACACCCTACCGACAGTCCAGGGTTTTTTCTCTTTTACGTGCTTCACGACTTCGTTGGCTACTGACCTTTCCATTCCTTACCTCCTTATTCCTGCCAAGAGGCGCTTTTCCAGCTTGTCAACCACAACCCCTATCAGTGCTCCGCCAATTCCGACACAAACCATACCCAGAACAACCATCTCGGGCATAGCAAGGCGGCGCCCCATTTCAATTAAGAAACCAAGCCCTTTGTCCGCGGCAAGAAGCTCGGCTCCAACAAGGTTGGTCCAGCAGTACGCCAAAGAAATTTGAAGTGCCCCGAAGATCATCGGTAAGGCTGATGGCACACATAGTTTGGTAAATATCTGCCAGTCTGTCGCACCGTAAGTTCTGGCCATCTGTATCAGAGCGGGATCGGTCATGTTCACCCCGACCCACGAATTTATGGTAAAGGGCACTATGCCCGCAATCCATATAATGTATACCTTCCCCCAGATTCCGATCCCAAACCAGAAAATACAGAGCGGAATCCACGCGATGGGTGGTATTGGACGAATCATTTCAAAAATTGGCCTGAATATTCCCCTGACAACCTTGAACCACCCCATAAAAAGCCCCAGGGGCACTCCCACAATTATTGCAAGAACATATGCGGTGACAGCTTCTTTGGCACTCATCCACGCATGAGCCCCCAGGGTTGCACCATCCGGGTTCGCCTGGGTCAGTTTCTTGATAAAAAGCACCACCACCTGACTCGGCGCAGCCAGCATGGTCCGAGGAACTATGCCGGCGTCAACAATAAATTCCCAGATACCAAAAAAGGCCAGCAAACTCATGATTGACAGAAGCTTGAACCTGATCGGCTCTTTTACTTTTACTTCTTCGTATGCCATTTATCCATACTCCGAAAGGCTAAAAACCTTGACAAAACACAATAGATGACCTGGAACCAACAGCCTGTGTTAAAACTACGGGGCAATGCAGCCAGCAATGCCCCGCCGGATATAGTTTACTTATAGCTCGGGATGGGAGTCTTAACCTTTTTCAGGAACTTGTCGGTAATCCATTTCTTCGTCAAAACGTCCTTCAACTCGGCGTCGGTGAGCCTGCCGTTGTCGTGGAGGAACTCTGCTATGAGACGCTCCCACCTGTGAACTTCACTTTCACCCTTGGAATCATCCATCAACTTGAGCTGTTCCTTGTACTTGAACACTGGATGGTGCTCTATCTCCCTTTTTGCCTGTTCATACGTGTATTCCATTCCTGCCCAATCCTTGTACATTTTCTGAAAGAGCTTGATGTTTTCGTCCGTGGCACCTTCGTCAGCAAGTTTATGGATGCCCCTGAATATAACCCTCAGGAACTTGGCAACAATTTCCGGATGCTGATCGCAGAAAGTTTTGTCTCCAATAATGGTAATGGGAATGGCAGCTCCGCAGTTGTGCACGTTACCGGCAAGGACCCAGCCATTGTCTTCAGCCTTGTAGCTGTACGGCGCCCACAGGCATACAAAGTCCCCGATCCCTCTTTTGAACGCGGCTATGGCCGAGGCCTGGTCCATTTGTTTGATGACAACGTCCTTGTCCTTGAGCCCGAACACCTTCAGGTAGGTACTCATGGCGTAATGAGCGGATGAAACGGTGGTAACAAGAAACGTTTTACCCTTGATCAAATCCGCTCTTCCATAGACATCGGGAAAGCCCTTAACAGCTCCTTTCACCTTGGCCACCGGGCTGTCAGGACGCACGAACACGCAGTTACAAAAGGATTCGTCGTTGCCTATACCAAGAAGGTACGTGTTGTAACGAAGCGCTCCGAATATGTGTGGAACACCTCCGGTAATACCCAGCACCCACTGGTGAGCCGGTAGTGCCTCCAGTTCCTGCATACCGCTCTCAAAGTACAGAAGCTGAAAATCGAGACCTTCTTCCTTGTCCCAGCCTTTCTGTTTCGCGTACCAGGGAAAAAAGAGCTCGTGTTCGGGCATCAGGCAGAGCGGGAGTTTAACGAGTTTTTTCCCGGCGATGGCAGGGCTAAACCCGCCGAATATCAACGAAACAGAAATAAGGATTACTGCCAACAAATTGACTCTCTTCATTTTGACCTCCCTAAGTTATTTAATTCCTTTAAAAAGTCTACCCCTCCCGGATACTTTGGGTCCCTTAATGTTCAATTACCCATATATAAACCTACCACCTCCCTTCTTTTACCCTTTAGAGTCCGAGCACGGGAACCTACCACCAGCGAATCAGCTCGGTAACTTCTTTTCTGATTTGTATAAACTTCGGGTCAACCAGGCTTCGGGGTCGAGGCAGATCAACGTGAACCTCGGCTTTAATGGTGGTTGGCTTGTTGCTCAACACAAGGATTCTCTCGGCAACATACACCGCTTCCTCTATGTTATGGGTAACGAATATCACGGTTGCTTTGAGCGTTTCCCACAGCCTGATCAACTCATCCTCGAGGTAGTAACGTAACTTCACGTCCAGCTGCCCGTAGGGTTCATCCATGAGGAGTAAATCAGGTTCCACGGCAAAAGCCCTGGCTACTGCTACCCTTTGAATCATGCTCGCCGATATCTGGTTGGGGTACAAATTGGCACAGTCGGAGAGTCCCACGAGGTTAAGGATATACTCGAGGCGCTCTTCCAGTTTGTCCTTCGGAAATCCCTTTACCTCCATACCGAAGGCAACGTTGTCTCGAACGGTCCTCCACGGCAGGCACGTCGGCTCCTGGAAAACAAATGCAAGATTATGCGTTCTGGGGTCCGCTTCCTTGCCGTCTATCAGAATGCTCCCTTCAGTGGCAGGTATCAGCTTGGTCAAAGTATTCAAAAACGTGGTTTTTCCACAGCCGGTAGGCCCAACAATACTTATGAACTCACCATCCGCCACATCAAAAGAAATGTTGTTCAGAACGAGAAGGTCTCCAAAGCGCTTGGTCAAATTTTTCACCTGGATTTTTATTCTTCTCTCAGGATTAACTCCCATACAACACCCCGATCTGCGCTATAATGTTTCAAGGTTTCGAAAGATAAGACGTCCTGTTACGGGTAAATACCTCTTAATTCCTGTGTTTTTGCAACGCGTCCCACGCCAACCACATAAGCCGCGGTTCGCATATTTACTCCCTTGTCTTCAGCTATAGCCACGACTTCACGGAAGGACCTGGTAAGTATGGCCTCAAGGCGTGAAGACACTTCTTCCTCGCTCCACAGAAGTTCCTGAAGGTTCTGTACCCACTCAAAGTAGGAAACCGTGACTCCCCCGGCATTTGCAAGAATATCCGGCACAACAAATATTCCCCGCTCGAAGAGGATTCTGTCAGCCTCGGGGGTGGTAGGCCCATTGGCTCCTTCCACCATTATCTTGCATTTCAAATTGGGAGCATTTTGGGCAGTTATCTGTCCTTCGATAGCCGCCGGGACAAGTATGTCGCACTCAAGTTCAAGGAG
>JALXAI010000485.1 GCA_026992215.1 Desulfobacterales bacterium
ATATAACAGTGCGCTTACGCACGATTTTACTGTACTTGTAGGTTGCTTCATGCTAATGGATGGCAACTTGTATTCAGAAAACAAATGGAGGAGGAAAAATGAAAAAAATCAGTTTTATCGTGATGCTTATATCGATTTTTATCATAACGTTCTTCGGGCTTCCGAAGGCAAAAGAGGTTCTGGACGAAGAGTTCGGACCCGGCGGTTCAAAGGTGGAACTTGTAAAAGCCAAGGTGCGCAATGGAGTACTTACTCTTGCAGTGAGATATGTTCACCCATGGGAAGCCAAAACTTTTGAAGAAAAGAAAAAACTAGATAAGAGCTATGTCCGTAAAGTAGAGATCACTCGTCGAAAAATCCCGATCAAGTTCAAGGTTGAAAAGGTCTTCTACATCGCCAACGGAAAGCGGTATTACGTTCTCAAGGACAAAAATGGCCAGTGGCTCGCGTCGCCGGTGGTCGGAGATTACATAGCCGACGCGGCAAGCAAAACTTCCAAGAAGGGCATCCACCCTATCATTCTTGATTCGGAGCACCCGGTAAGGATTCTCTGGTTCAAGTTCCCGGCCCCCCCGGAGGGCATCGACGAGATAGAATTTCAGATCCCGGGTGTTGCTCCTTTCGACGTCGAGATAAAACGATGAAAAGAATTTTCTCGTGTTTGATAATATCGTGCATCATCGCCGTTTTTGCCATACGGGCACTGGCGGCTGAATGGAAGACAGCGGAAGATTTCAAGAAGGCCCAGGAGGAAGCCGAGGAAGCCATACGCAGAACGGGTCCTAACGGTCCAAAAAAAGTCCCTGTTCAGCCCGGCGAAACCGGAACAATCAGGAGTACCGCTGTAGACATCGTATTTCCAGGAAAAAACCTGGAAAAGCATGCGGCAGAAATAGAGGTAAGCTCTGAGGGCCTGGATATAAATTCCGTACCGGTTGCCCGGGCCATGTCCGATCTTCATGCGCAAAAAACAGATAATTCCATTATAATCAACCTGAAAAACGATGTGCTGTTTGATTTCGATAAGTGGGATATCAAGCCGCAAGCCGGTGCGATCCTTGCCAAGGTCGCGGTAATAATAAAGAAAAAGAGCAAGGGCATTGTACTGGTTGAAGGACACACCGATTCCAAGGGAAGCCTCGAATACAACCAGAAGCTGTCGGAAAGGCGTGCGGAAGCGGTAAAGGCGTGGCTGGTAAACAAGTACGGCCTCAACCCCGAAAGATTCCTAGTTAAAGGCTGGGGTGAAACCAGGCCTGTTGCTCCCAACACCAACAAGGACGGCAGCGATAACCCGGCGGGCAGAGCCCTGAACCGAAGGGTAACCATTACTATTCCGATCAAGTAAAGCGAATCTTTGAAGGGCATAGAAACGTCCGGGAAAGGACTAGGTGTATAACGCCATTTTTGCTTCTTGATTCGGATCCTTATATTGCCGTAACTTCCAGGTGGTTTTACTGGTTGCAGGACGCTTACACACCTTCCGCGTGCTATCCGGATTCTGCTTACTATAGTGAAAATACCAACTCTATCAGGAACTCGATTAAAAATTCTCCTGGACGCCCTTGACAGGCCCATTACATTTCGGGCGAGACCGACTATTTTATTCAGGCATACAAGCGAACGTATCCGGTACTTCTGAAACCACTCAAGGGTACGCCGGAAGAGATCAGAAGGCACTTATGCTACCCTAGCTCTATTTTTGAAATACAGATTGCCATTTACGGGAAATATCACCAGGTAGACCCCGGTCTTTTTTAACGGCAAGAAGACATCTGGGATTTTCAAGAATCAATCGTAAGGGGGGATCCATAAACGAAAAACCTCGTTACCTGACACTGAATCTTTTTGACCCGAAGGTCACTCCGGTGTCCCCGTTGCAAGTAAGTGATAGTAACGCGCGCGTGGAATCGTTTCTACCCGAGAACCCGCACGGAACACCAGGTGACCTAACGCCTTGAAAAGAGATCCGCCGATTATCACACCATTATTCATAAATGATTGGATTCGCCTAATGGTCAAGAGCGTCAAAGTAACAGGTGCTATTAATAGAAGCATGATATCGAAACCTCCTCTCGGTGGCTTTCCAAATTCTCACAAACACCCGCTAAAAGTATCTGTCCCAAGAAACAGGGTAATGCTTTCTCGCCTCGAAATAATTTCAACGATGTGAATTCAAACATAAAAAAACTCAACACGACTGATGGATAGAAATTGCCTGGAAACAGTATCGCTGAAATGTTGTCTTATTTTCAAGGAATGAAGATAGCCGCGAACCGGCACAAATACTTGGAATCCAGGGAACAAATCATAGGCGTCGGGCTTAACATGATTCCCTGCAAACTGATGCCGCAAAAAATCCCTGAATCAGATGGAGGTATGAGTTTTAATCTTAAAGGCTAGGCAATAGAGGATAACACCGTTACAGTTGCGCGTGGCCAGGAAGACGGACTTGACCTCACCATCAACACGGCGAATAAAGGCCATGAACAACGAGAAATTATAATAATGCTAATTCTGTCAAATAGTAAACCAAAGCTCGGAGACGTACCGGTACCAGGTAATGCTCCTTTTGAGCTGGCAGGCAACGAAGCACATAATTTGCCCCTCGCTATTCGCGCCTGGCAACTCCAGCAATCTTGAACAAAAATGACTTGCACTGGCGGAACGGAGGAAATCAATGGAGAAAAACCGGGTATGGTTGCTTTTGATACTTACTGCTTTGTTCTTCATGGTTCTGGTGCTGGGAGTAGAAAAAGATGACGTCAACCGCGAAAAACACGGAATTACCACGGCGAGACCGCGCTCGGACCAAAACTACGATGCCCTGTCCTCTGCCGCAACCAGGGGATCGAGTTACATTGAAGAGGCCAGAAAATGCCTGGAAGAAGGAAATATCGAGTGCGCGTCGAACAACCTTGCGAAAACAGGGGATGCTATCGAGGTCATCAAAGGTTATCTCCGATCCAGGAAAATGGACAAACATGCCAGGGACGCTGCAAAAAGCCGCCTGCCAGGATCTATGGAACTATCTTCCAGCATTCAGACTCAGCAGGCCAGTCCGCGGGGAAACTTGAAAGTCGACAGGATGTCCGGGGAAAAAAGGAGGGATTTCCAGGTGGCAAAGCACACGTTACACCGTTCCGAAACCGGGATACCTGGCAAGGAGCTTGAGAAGCTCAGTGGTACCTTGCCGTACAGGGAAATCGGTTTTCTTACCGCAGAAGCAGAAACGGACATAGAGGCAGCAAAAGAACAGCTCCGTCAGAACAATATCTCCAGGGCAAACGCTTACCTTCAACTAGCGGGAAAAAACCTGAACCTGATATCTTTTGCGTCGTGCAATCCTATTATGAAAGGCAGACGGAGCCTGTGGCATGCGGCCTGGAATTACGCCCTGGGCAGATATAGTGAAGCAAGGCGTGACTTGAGCGAGGCTGACAGATCCCTTAAAGAAGCAATGCAAAGCGGTGACGAGAAAACGGGGACCGAAGCCCGGAGGCTTGAAAAGCATCTCGGTGAACTTGAAACAAGCCTCGAAGCCGATTCAAAGAGCGTTAAATCAAAACTTATCTCGGTATTGGAACTGGTAGAGGCCCTGGCCGAGCGAGAGGCAGACAGGATATGCGCCAGGTGGCACCATTTCAGACAGGTAACCAATGCAAGA
>JALXAI010000486.1 GCA_026992215.1 Desulfobacterales bacterium
GGCAAGAACTCAAGTACGTCTTCCAGTTTTGGAATTTCCAACGTCTTCGTTAACCTCCGGGCAAATTCCCGTAATAAAAAATCTGTTACCCTTAGACAGGCTCGGGGCAGCGCCCTTTAAGCACGCTCATCATCACACTTTCACGGAAGCCCTGCCAGGTCAGGCAACGGCTTCCAGACACCCGGCAATCTCCTCTGTGATTATCAAATTTTCGGGCCGGAAGCTCGATTGCGCAAGTATTTTCAAGGCCGCGGTAGCGTCTGCCCCGGGAAAATCCCTGTACCACGTTGTTTTTCTTTCTTCATGCGCTACCAGCCGACCTTCAGATATTAAAACCTCACCATTCTTTAACAGGCACCAGCAGGAAGAAAAAGCATCTTTCATATTATTTTCATCGGTAACTTCTTCAATGTCGTATATCGCGATATCCGCCCTGGACCCTGCATTCAAATTACCGCGATCAGGGATTCCGAGTAACTGGGCGGGAATATTTCTCGTCATCCCGGACAGCAGCGAGAACCCAAAAGCAGCGGCAATCCTTGCCCATAACGACGCATAATTTTCAGCAAGATCTTTCCATGGCAGCATTGTGGTGAAAGCAATTTTACCGACTTTGTTTTCCCGTATAATTTCGAACAACTCGTCATTGTATCCGAAACCTTCACTCTCGCTGATTGCGTAGTAGACCGGATGAGTCAGACCCACATCGAATCGTGATAAGTATTGCGGCGATTCGGCGCTTTTGTTCCGAATACTTACGAACCTGTCCTTCGGCAAGAAACCGGTGTCAGCGCTCATGCCCCCGGCAAGGATTTTCTTCAAATTTTCTTTCACTCCACGTTTAAGGTGATCTGTCAGGAACAACAGGTGGTAGCTTTCGGGGTGTTCAGACACGATATCCAGTGCCGGGATATCCGGGTGGACGAAAAACCTGGTATTCAGCACCTCTGCCACCCCTGCAAAAAAATCGAAAATTTTTTCTGCCTGAATGTTCCTGTGCCTGTAAATCTCCTGTTCGTAGCTCAGTTCACTTTCAAAAATCCTGAACCCGATACATTTGACGACGCTTCCCAGCGCGGCAAGCACCCGGGCGCACTTTTCAACTTCACCGCTTCTTATGTAATTTTCCAGGTCGTACAGGGGCAAAGAGAGGGTCAGCGAGGTATCCACCCATGGCAACGCTGAAAGTTCATGGTGGTTGTAAGCCGCGGTTTCGACAGTCGCAAATATTTCGTTTACCAGCGTATAGCCAAGGCGCACGTAACATGCCGCCACATCCCTGAGACTCCCGGCAAGTCCCAGGGTGCGAAAAAAATTAAGCCCGTACGATCCGATATGACCCGCAACATCGATTGCTCCCGCCATCAGAATGCGTCCGGAGGCATCTATCTCCAGGTCAGCGCTATCAATACTTTGCGCTATTCTGCCACCCTCCACGAACAGCTCGCCCTTTTCCCCGTTACGACCGGAGGCAGGATCGAAAATTCTGGCATTTTTTATCGCGATTTTCATATCTTCAGGTAATTTTCCAGCATTTCAAGGATTTCCCGGTCAGAAGGAAATTTCGGTTCTCTAAAACCTTTCAACTCGACAGGCAGACAATCCAGCCTGTACGCCACATCACCAACTTCAATGCCCGCCAGAGCACAGGTAAGGGAAACCGCCGAATTCACATGGCTAAGGGTCTCATAAGATGAAATACTGATAACACTCACGCCTTCTTCTTTCATTTTTGCTTTCTGTTCATCGCTAAGAAACCAGATAAAATCGTTGCCAATCCCAATTACCACGTCTCCTTTGGCCGGCACCCATTCCCTTACATCGTGCATTATCGAGCGTTCAACAACCTCCGCGGGCCCGTTTCTCAGAACCGTTTGATAAAACCCCATGGTATTGAAATCAGTGGCCAGTGGCAGGAGCACGCAATCTGTCTTCTTATTCAAAAACCTCACGAGATCGATGAGTTCTGAAATAAAAACCCTTCCCGTTTTACCGTAGAAGGGACCACGCCCGCAAAAAAAAGCAATGTACTGTCCTTCTTTCAGAGCCTCCGCAAGATTTTTTACTTCTCCCGGCTTAACACTCCCGTATTCTTCAACCTTTTTTCCTTCCACCAGCACCCTGAGCGCCCTTAGCAGAGCGAGATCATCCCCTTCTTTCAGTATTACCCTGTTTGACACCTTGGTGAGCTCCGTCGGGTTAAGATCCACGATAAACGCTTTTCGATCCTCTTCTCCGCGTTCAGTGAAGCGTCCCCTGGCAAACAGGGCATACCTGGTAACAAGCCTCGGGCAGGAATGAATGGGGTTGGCTCCCCAAAATACCACCACATCAGCCCTGTTTCTTACTTCTTCAAGCGTGCAAAGGCTGAAACCGGCCGACTTTGATTCTTCCAGGAACAGGGTTACAAGCGGTCCCTCAGATGGAATAAAAGTTGCCCCCAGTTTCTTTCCAAGATCATAAATTTTTGCCTGCGCCCTGTTACCGCTCTGGCACAGACCGTAAAAGAAAACGCGTCCGGCGGCCATTATTATTTCCGCCGCCTTGCTGCATGCGTCCTCCAGCGAAACAACTTTTCTCGAATCACCATCAAGCACAAAATGACCGTCCGGCCGTTTTCTTTCCTTTTTTTGGGCAAACTTCTTCGAATCCGTAAATCTTCCCAGACCCCACGAACAGACGTTATTGACCTGCAAAACGGAATTTCCTTCCATCCTGACATCGATGTCATCGCAGAGGCAACCACATCCGGGACAAACTATGGATGTTACTACTTTTTCACTCATGTCACTGTCCGCAACGCATTCAGAAAACTCTGAACTTCTGCCGCTACCCCGCTGGCCTCGGCAACGGTCTGGGTGATGTCCCTGGGGCCATGGCACGTACCCAGAAAAAAAATTCCTTCCAGATCTGATTTCAGTGAATGGATGCTTTTTTCAAATTCCCGGTAAAAACCATACTCGTCAATCCCAGGCCTTACGGGAGTATCCCACTCCATCCCCGTTTCCCCCGGAACAAGCCCCACAGCCAGAACAGCCAGGTCTACCGCCAGCTTTCCCCGTTTCCCCATCTTCATGTCGTAGTAATGTATTACAGGCTGCCTGGTATAGGGGTCTTCTTCAATACGGGAAGGAATCCCTTTTATAAATTTTACTCCCCTCTCCATGGCTCTCAGGTACAGTTCTTCGAAGCCTTTTCCCGCGGTACGTATATCGTTATAAAAGATTGTAACATGCCCGTGAGGTTCATGTTCGAGGGCCAGTATCGCCTCTTTTATGCTCGCCGTGCAGCAATATCCCGAGCAATAACTGTTGTATCTCCGGTTTCTCGATCCCACGCACTGGATAAACGCGATAGTTCTCGCGGGAGCACCTTCCGGAGTTATAAGGCGTCCACCCGTGGGTCCAGTGGCACAAACCAGCCTTTCAAATTCAATGTTGGTTATTACCGCCGGAATGTAACCATACCCGTAAGCCCCGTAAGATAAGGGAGAGTAAGGATTCGCACCCGTGGCGAAAACGATCGCTCCTACTTCGATCTTTTCTTTCCCGGGCCTATCCTCCAGACACACCGCGTCTCTTTCGCAGACTTTTTCGCATAACCTGCACTCAACACAGTATTCCTTCGAAATTGCCGAACGAAGAGGCACAGCCTGTTCAAAATTT
>JALXAI010000487.1 GCA_026992215.1 Desulfobacterales bacterium
AGGGAAGAAGAAAACTATTTTTTCCGGATGAGCAAGTACCAGGACTGGTTGATTAATTACGTAGAGACTCATCAGGAATTTATTCGTCCCGAAAGGTACAAAAACGAGATTCTGTCTTTTCTGCGGGAACCCCTCGAGGACCTCTGCATTTCAAGGCCCAAGGACCGATTGAGCTGGGGAATAACCCTTCCTTTTGATGATAATTATGTCACGTATGTGTGGTTTGATGCGCTAATCAACTACGTCTCAGCGCTCGGCTATCCCGACGGACCTCTCTTTTCCACTTTCTGGCCTCATGCCCAGCACCTTATCGCCAAAGATATTCTCAAGCCCCACGGCATCTACTGGCCTACCATGATAAAGGCGGCAGGCTTCGAGCCATACAGGCATCTTAATGTGCACGGATACTGGAAAATCGAGGAAGGCAAGATGAGCAAAAGCCGTGGTACCGTGGTGAGACCCCTGGACCTCGTGGACATATACGGTCTCGACGCCTTTCGTTACTTTCTGCTGAGGGAAATGGTTTTCGGTCTCGACGCGAACTTCAGCGAGGATGCGCTGGTGCAGAGGCTCAATTCGGATCTCGCAAATGACCTGGGGAACCTGTTTAGCAGGAGCCTTGCAATGGTGGTGAAGTATTTTGACGGAAGCGTTCCTCCACGTACAGGTGCTTTTGAAGAAAAGGACGATGTCCTCTCAAAGCAGGTCGATAAAACAATGAGTACGTATCAGGCGGAAATCCCGCAACTTCACTTTCACAAGGCCCTTGCCTCCGTCTGGGAGCTTATCAATCACACGAATAAATATATCGATCAGACCGCTCCATGGGTACTGGCTAAGGATTCCCAGAAAAAGGACAGACTCGAAACGGTACTTCATAACGTTCTATCTACCAACAGAATAGTTGCAGTGCTCATGGCACCTTTCATGCCTGACACGGCGGAGAAGATGCTGGATCAACTCGGTATACCGAAAAAGGCAATGGACCTGAGAATGGAAGAAGATGCCTTGTGGGATATCCCGGCAGGTGTGAAAGTTGCCAGGGCTAAAGCCCTGTTTCCAAGAGTGGAAGTTAAAAAAGAAAAGACAAAAAAGGGCGACACGGGGCAGGATACCAGCACAAAGAAGTATGTCAGTATTGACGATTTTTCGAAGCTCGACCTGAGAGTTGGCAGGATAACAAAAGCCGAACCGGTAACTGGGTCAAAAAAGTTATTGAAGCTTACGGTGGATACGGGAGAAGAGAGAACCGTAGTGGCCGGAATAGCAAAGCATTACCCGGCCGAGGAACTGCCAGGCAAGCTGGTGGTCGTGGTTTGCAACCTCAAGCCGGTCAAACTGATGAATATAATGTCCGAAGGCATGGTTCTTGCTGCCCAGGATGGAAGCCGGCTGGCGTTGATTACTCCCGATGGCGAATTAAAAGTTGGCGCAAGGGTTTCTTAATCTGATAATATGTTTTGAGGTCAGATTTCTGACACATTATTGGCTTGGTTTTCGTTATCCCGGCTGCAGATTGCGTATTTCAGCGAGTAGGTTTATGAGGTACTGATGCCCAGGTTTTATTTGATTTCCCGTGAAAGCTGGTTTCAAAAGAGCATTCACCCGGTCGACTGCCCCATTAGCATAGGGCGTGGCAGCTATAACGATCTCCAGATTAAGCATCTGAGCGTTTCCAGGCAGCACGCGCGCATTGTCAGTGAAGGTGACAAGCTGATAGTGGAGGATCTTAACAGCCAGAACGGGACCCTGCTGAATGGTCATGCGATAAAAAGGGCTGAACTGCGAGACGGTGACACGCTGACTTTTGGCAAGGTCGATTTCAGGGTAGTCAGCGAACCTGATGACAACGAGGATGACCTTTCTGAAACCGAAATATTTTTCAAGGTTTTCCACGAAAGAAAATCCTCGGGTGGAATTACCCAGTCGATTCGCCTGAAGGAAGCCATCGCAAAGGTTCCCCTGTTTCGCGATCTGTCGCTTGAGGCACGAGATTTCCTGGTCCGCAGGGCTCATTTGCAAATTTTTCAACCCACCGAATTTATATTCCGGGAAGGAGACAGGGGTAAGTCAATATACATAGTGCTGGACGGCGAGGTCGAAATTTTTACCCAGGATAACTACGGAACTCCGGTGCCCATAGCCAAGATGGGGCCCAACAGCTTTTTCGGTGAACGTGCCTTGCTAACGGGAAAACCCAGATGCGCAAGTGCCGTTGCCGTAAAAGAGACCCTTGTTTGCGAACTGCCCATCGGGATAATCAGGGATCTGTTGAAAATAAATCCCAGTATAAGATTACTCCTGGAAGAATATTCCAACAGGCGATTTGGATCTTACGTTACCCTGAAGGAGAATCTCGGGATAACTGAACGAAGGCTCCATCTCCGCCTGAATGAAGAATTACCCGTAAAGCTGCAATTCATGAAGGAAACTCCGGACGGGGATCAGGAGAACGTAGAGGTGGACGTTACATCCACGGATATCTCCGTGGGAGGGATAAAGCTGAAAGTCCCCGCAGATTTGTTCAGGGGAGTGGATTGCCTGGGGAAACAGGTACGGGTTGCCATAGAACTTCCAAAGCCTCTCGGAGAAATAAGATCCCTGGGGCTTATCAGGAGCGTGCAGGCAGGAGATTCGGGAGATGAGACCAATGTTGGCATTGAATTCCATGGCATGTCTCCTGAGGACTCACAAACCCTGGAAAAGTTTTTCAGCTGGGATTCCAAGATTTAATATGCCGTTTTCGCTAAGTATTCTTATCTTGGGAGGGTGCAAATGGAATACGAGGTGAACAATAAGAAGATTGTTTTACTGAAAGGGGATATCACAGAAGTCGAGGCAGACGCGATAGTAAATCCGGCCAATAAGGACCTGATACTGGGTGGAGGTGTTGCAGGAGTTATAAGAAAAAAAGGAGGCCCCGAAATCCAGGAAGAATGTAACAGGATCGGGGGCACCTTCGTGGGGGGCGCAGTGATTACGACTGCCGGTAAACTCAAGGCCAGGTACGTGATTCACGCCGTTGGTCCCAGAATGGGAGAAGGTAACGAGGACAACAAGTTGAAAAATGCCACCCTGAACAGCCTTAAAGTGGCCGAGGAAAATAACCTCAAAAGCATAGTATTTCCTGCCATCAGTACCGGTATTTTCGGATTCCCCAAGGACAGATGCGCAGATATCATGCTCAATACCGTCTTTGACTACCTCAAATCGGATACCGGTCTGCAAAAAGTGATGTTTTGCCTGTACGACGACGAAACTTATCGAATATTTGAAAAAACTTTGAAAAAGATCGCGGGTGAGTAAAACAATTCGGCACAAAGTGCCTCTGGCAGCTTTTATACATCCGGAAACTTTAGAAATTCTTCCGATGTTATTTCCGAATCAGCATTTTCAGAAGCCAGATAAAGAATCGATTCTTCACTTACGGATTCCCTGAGGCTCAGAACCTCATACACCATCAGGCTCTCGGAAGGCGTTTCTATTTCCCTGATACCGATTTCTTTTATATCAAAATAAAATCGTACATCAAAGAATACCTCGGGCGCTATGAGAATCTGACTCTTGCCCTCTACCAATCCCGCCAGTTCTGAAGAAACGTTAACGGCACTACCAAGGGCTACCAGCATGTGAAACC
>JALXAI010000488.1 GCA_026992215.1 Desulfobacterales bacterium
GGTAATTAACTTTGCGATTATTTCGAAGCTCGAAATAAGCTTTGAACCGGGCCTGAACATCATTTCCGGCGAAACGGGAGCAGGTAAATCTATCCTCGTCGGAGCGGTAAACCTGGTGCTTGGGGGACGAGCCAGCCCGGACCTGATACGCAGCGGTTTTGATGAAGCAAGGGTGGAAGGATTGTTCGATATTTCATCAAACGAGAACGTGAAGAACTTACTGGAACAGCATGGGTTCGGCACCGATGAGGAACTTCTTATCAGCAGAACGATTTCCAGAACAGGTCGCAACAGGGTTTTCATAAACGGCAAACTCGGAACCGTTTCACTGGTTCAGCAGCTAACCTCGGGACTCGTGGACATATCGAGCCAGCACGAACACCAAAAACTCCTCGATCCGGAAACACATCTCTCCGTGCTCGATTACTTCGGTAACCTCTCGGCGGAGCTTGCGGAATATGAAAAAGAATACCTCGAGTACGAAGTCTTGAAAGACAGGCTCGAAAGATTACTGATAGAAGAAAAAACAAAAGAAGATCAGGTCGAGTTCATCAGGTACCAGATCAGAGAAATAAAGAAGCTCAACCTGCGGCCCGGGGAAGAAAAAGACCTGGAAAAAGAGCGAAACATGCTCAGGCATGCGGAGCAGTTATACAGAGCGGCCGGGGAAAGCTACGAGCTTTTGTACGGGGAATCCGGTGCCGTTCTTGACAAGCTGGATCTGATCGGGAAGAACCTCGAAGAACTTTTCAGGATTGACAAAGACACCGGAAATTTCCTCGAAATCCTAGAATTGTGCCGGGTAAACCTCTCGGAACTGGCCTACTCCATAAGAGACTACAAAAGAGGCATAACCTTCAATCCGGGGAGGCTTTCGGAGATAGAGTCCAGGCTGCATGAAATTTCGAGGGTCATCAAAAAGCACGGCGGCAGCTCTGATGAAACACTGAAACACCTGAGGATGCTGGAAGAAAAACTGCAACGCCTTGAGAACACCGGCTTTCTCATCGAGGAAGTCAGAGCCGAACTTGAAGAGGTGGAAGCGAGAGTTCGAAAAAAGGCCGAGCGATTGTCCGCAACCAGGCAGGAGATTGCCAGAGAGTTTGCCCGGAGAGTTGAAGAGAACCTCAGGAAGTTGGGGATGCCTGACGCAAGGTTTTCCGTTGGTTTCTCCAGGCTGCCGGGCAACCAGCTGAACCGCAGGGGCGTGGACGTAGCGGAATTTTTCTTTTCTGCCAATCCCGGAGAAGAAGTAAAACCGCTTGCCAAAATAGCCTCCGGTGGTGAGCTGTCCCGCATTATGCTCGCCCTAAAGGTTTTGCTGTCTGGCAGCGAAAGCAGGGAAGTACTGATATTCGACGAGGTCGACACGGGTATTGGAGGTAAAACAGCTTCCCTGGTGGGTAAGATGCTCAGCCGGATTTCAACAAATCAGCAGGTGATATGCATTACTCACCTACCGCAAATAGCCTGCTTCGGAGATGTTCACTTCAGCGTCTACAAGGAATTGAGAAACGGAAGGACCGAAACATTTATAGAGAGGCTTTCAGGGAAGAAAAGGGAAGAGGAAATAGCGAGGATGCTTGGCGGCCTGGCCGTCTCAGAAAAGACTCTTGCCCACGCAAAAGAGCTACTTAGCTGGAAGAAAAACAACTGAGCCGAAAATGCGCTCAGGCTGATGCCTTTAACGCTCAAGCTTCCCCTTCCGAGATGGTCGCTTGTCACAGAACTCCCGCATGAATAAATCACCTACGCAAGTCGAGGCCCTCCCACGAATACCTGCATGGCTGATTCTTGTTGGTGTTCGCAGGGTCAGAAGAGGATGGTATGAAGATACTCGGCTTCCCTGGATGGCAAGAGATAAGTGATGGAGATGACCGGGATCGAACCGGCGACCTCAGCCTTGCGAAGGCTGCGCTCTCCCAGCTGAGCTACATCCCCATCACTCAAATATTATAAGATTGTAACTTACATGTCAACAAATACCCATCTGTTGACGTACCTTTCGCGAGATCTTTCCCGCCTGTAAAGGGAATAAGCCGTGTTGCCTAGCCGTAGTTGTGGGTTCCTTTCACGCACTTTACACCGCACTTTTCCTCGATCATCTTAACCAGCTCATCCATGTCATGGTAAGGGCAGTTCGGCTTGGCACCCACCATGCAATTGCTGAGATGTACCGCATCGAATTCGGTGTTTTTCTTGATCATGGCAAGATTGCTCACGAAGGCCCTGCCGGGACAGCTACAGGTGAGAAATCCCACCACCTTGACTTCTCCGTCGTAGTTTGCAAATTCCCCGTCTTTCTGGGCGGCTGCAGTAAGGCACTTCCATTCACCGGGGCAACCGTAACCATCATCCGTGTAGCTTCCGCAGGCTCCTATTACCACTCTCATATCTTCCCTCCTTTGTTCCTGTATACTTGTAGAAAAGCAACTATAATTTACAGGTAGATTGAACGAAAATGCAAGCACAAAATTATCTTTGATAGGAGACCCGTAACCAACTTTTCGCTGGTAAATTTGACAAAAAAGTTCTACTCTATCAATACATCCAGGTTTACCAAGGAGCCAGACTTGAAACTGTTAATGTTTTATGCGCCGACCTTCTGGTTTAAAACATTCAAGAAGGTGCTGGCGGAAGTAGAAGAGACGGAAATTGAAAAAGAAGTCCGTAACACGGTAGTTATCTTTTTTCACGCGGAGCCTGCAGACGAAGGCAGAATGGGCAAGGTGGTGACAAAATTCGTAAAAAACGCAAAGTGGCTTGCCGGGAAATTCAAGACCAGATCAGTTGTCTTACATTCCTTCAACCACCTGTCCCCGGAAAAGGCTTCTCCGGATGTTGCCGTGGAGATCGTGCGCCGGGTTAAGGATAGGCTTGAGAACACCAACTACAAAGTTCTGGTCACACCTTTTGGATACCTCAACGAATGGAAAATCCACGTTGCAGGGCAATCCCTGGCAAAGGTGTTTAAGGAGATCTGAAAATTGTTCCCCGATTTTAGCAGATTTAAGGTTATAGATGCTCACATTCACTGCGGCAAACAATCTGCTAACCTCGCCTTTGAAGACATTCATCCTTTGCTTAAATCGGCAGGTATCGATGCTGCATGCATGTTTGCCCCCGTAGAAGAGATATATGACCGCTATGATCCGGACTTCAGGGATACCTCTTCGTGGAAAGAAAAGCGCCAGCAAGCGAACAGCTACCTGCTTTCCCTTTTTGAAAGCGGAAGACCGGTGTTTCCGTATTATTTCGTCTGGAACGATTTCAGGGTCGCAGAGCTTGAAAAGCCGTACTGGGGAGTTAAGTGGCACAGGCATCCGGATGAACCCGAATATAATTACCAGGATCCCATGTGTGAAAAGTTCATTGACAAAATCATTGAAAGAAACCTGCCGGTCGTCCTGGAAGAAAGCTTCGAAAATACTGTTTGCTTTATAAAAGAGCTGGCACCAGGTGCGAGAATTATAATTCCCCATCTGGGAGCGTTGAACGGATCTTTTGAAGCCCTGGAAAGAGAGGGAATCTGGCAGCTACCCAATGTATACGCAGATACCGCACTGGCCCATTCTTATACCATCAGACGTTACGTGAAGAAGTATTCGGCTAGGAGACTTTTCTTCGGAA
>JALXAI010000489.1 GCA_026992215.1 Desulfobacterales bacterium
TACCGACAGGGTCCGCCACGATCAGCGACCGTTGATCTTTGCTAAGTTCTATATCACCGGGACGAGTGAGTCCGACGTTTTTTATGATCCTGATTACATTACGTGAGCCTTTAGGCCACATTAGGATTGAGCCCTCGTTTTCTCCCCTGTTTGGTCCCTGGTCACTTATATAAAGGTTTCCGTAATTATCCACAGCTATACCACCGGGATTTACTGTCCTGGTTTTTGGACCCAGAACGATCAACTTTCTGAGAAGATCTCTTGTCGGGACTTCTTGTCTGAAAAGAGAAAGGGTTGTAGGCTTTTGATCGTCGTCAACTTTCCAGATAGTATGTGTAGCACTATTGATGTCGATTTTAGCGTTCACCGGATTGGTAAGTCCTATGGTGATGCTTTTGTCCGCCGTTTCCACATCATCGTTGATAATATCCAGCTCAATATCTTTCCTGGTCTCCCCGGGAGCAAAAGTAATGGTATTTCCCAGGAGTCGATAGTCAACTCCAGGCTTTGCACTCGAATTTTCCGCCACGAAATACTCGACGGTTACCTCCGTAGTTGCCGGTTCCGACAGAGAAACCTCGATTTTCGCATGCCCCGCATCCTCGGGTACCGCGCTGGTATCCGTGATGAAGCGTACGTAAGGTACAGGTGTATCGTTGTCCTTGATGGTGTAAGTAAACTTGTTATTCACCCCCACCCTGGCATCGCCGGCATAAGATAGGGTAATTTCAATGGTCTCGCTTTCTTCGATTTCGTTATCGTCATTGATGTTTATTTCAATGGTTTTTTGAACGCTGCCAGGCTCAAAAACAACTTCCCCGGGTAAACTTTCATAATCCAGGGAAGGTTGCGCGCTGCCACCAACCATGTAGTTTACGGTGACCGTCTGTTCGCAGGGGCCGGATAGCTCAACAACGGCCGTCGCGGGGCTGCTTGACTCATCACCTTCTGCTTGCGCAGCTTCAAAATTAACTTCCACCGCATCATTGTCTTCAATCTTGCATGAATGAACCGCGGGCTGTCCCAGTTCGGCATTTGTTGGATTATCCAGCACAATATTGAACGCCTCTTCAGGTTCATTCAGGGAATCATCCTGGATTCCGAAGCTTATAGTTTTGCTGGTCTCGCCGGGAGAAAAAGTAAGGGTTCCCGGGGTGCCATTGTAATCCGAGCCAGCGTTTGCGGTTACGTCAACGAAGCTGTAATTAACTGTTATACTATCTTCACCGGGTTTCGATAGTACCACGGTAACGTTCATACCGGTGTCAGACTCCGAGACACTCGAACTAGCTGATGAAAAACTTACAAGAGGAAGCGCCTCCGGGTTAGGGTTTTCGCTGTCATTATCTAAGATGGTAAAGGTATGTTCAGAAATATCACCAAGGTCGGCATTTTCAGGTTGCCCGAGGCGCACGACAATAGTCTCTTCTGGCTCCACCGCCCCGTCGTCGTAGATGGTGATATTTATTTCTTTGCTCACCTCCCCGGCGTCAAAAACGAGAGCCCCGTTCTTCAAATCGTAGTCGACACCATTCAACGCGGTACCACCGGTGACTTCGTAAGGTACCCTGACCTGAGTAGCGGAAGGCTCTGAGAGCAAAACTTCCAGGCTCACGATTCCAATGCTTTCAGGACCACTGGAGCTGCTGGAATCGAAACCAACGGATGGCGCGGCCAGGGCCAGTGCCGCAAAGGATAGAAAACATACAAGGCTCAAAGCTAATCTATAGAGCAGTACCCGCATTTATTTCCTCCGCCACGCTGCCTAAGGCGTCGTAAAATTGATGGTAGTAATCGTGGAATCTCCCAGGGCGTTGGAAGCTTCAACTCGCACGGTAAAGATCATGCTCGAAGCATCCTCCGGAACCTCCACGTAAAAAGTGTGCACGACCTTTGTTTTACCGGGAATTACACCAACTCTGGCACTCTGCACGTTAACCTCGCCGGATTCGTTCTCATTTTCAATAAATACGGCCACGTCTTTAGCCGGCGCGTCACCTTCGTTTTCGATGGTGGCCCTGATTTGAACACTGTCAGTAGGGGAAAAAGAGAGATTTTCCGGAACATCTATCAACAGAATGGGAGGCAGAGCCTCCAGCGCGTCCACGTACTGGAGCAGCGGGGTCATATTTTCCACCACCTGCTGAGATTGTGAGATCGCTTCTGTCAAAATCTCAATGGCACCCTGCCTTACAGCCTCCGCGTCCTGATCACTGGTTTCCATTGCGTCCACCCACAGGATCGCATAGATAGCGCCATATTGCCTTGACAAAAGGGAATTCCTGACAAGTGTTGTGGTATCATCCAGACTGCTTTGCGTACCCTCGTAGGGATTGCCTGTTAACATGGCAGCCCGTACCTTGCGAAGCGCATAATCTATGGACTCTTTCAGGGTTTCGTCTTTCTCCAGAAGTGCCTTAATGGAGTTATCAACAGCGGAAGCGTCTTGCTGCCGGAGCGAACTGAGTATAGAATTCGCAATTTGCTGGTAGGCTTGAAAGTCGTCGTTGAGTTGCGCGTGCGTATTTGAGGCAAGAATCATCATCACACAAACCATAACCATCATAATTATTGTGTTTTTACGAGTGGACCTGTAATCAGTTTTGGATCTTTTTTGTCTTACCTGTTTCATTTGCCCCTCCTGCCCGTTGTGCAGACAAAGTACCTGGCGGGGATATCGAGCATGAAATCCGGCGTTGCGGTAAATACCTGGTCTGCCGCCACGCACACTTCACCTGGCTTATCAACAAAGAGTGTTCTCATTACGTCCGCAGCTTTTATTGCAAGGATACTGGCGCTGAGCTGATCAAAAAGCTTCGTTCCCTCGGATAAAACCTGGAAAGCACTACTTGGTTTGTACGTTTCTCCAAATAAATTTATATTTTTCCCCATCCAGTTTTCCAAAGCTTCAAGAGCTCCCTTAAAGTCGCTAAATCCTCCGTTGACTTTTTTAATACCTTCTATAGTGTTTTCGTTTTTCTTTACCTCTTTAACAATGTACTCATCGAGTTTTTCAATGTCTTTAAGTACCGTTTCGGTACTTCCCTCTATCTTTGAAGCCGAAGCCCTATTTACAGCGTCGAGGAGCACCGGTTCTGAATATTTCTTCACAAACAGTTCGTTAACATATAATCGTGTTGCGGCATTGACAATCGTATACACAACCACGTCATTTAATATTTCACCGGTGCCAATGTTTTCAGCAGAAACCTTGTTTCCGAGGTACCAGAGCCATTTGCGTGCCATGTTTAAAGGGGTTAGAGCATTGGATTGCTGAGCAGTATTCGGATTGGCTTTCAGAGCACCGGAAATACTCTGATAAGTTTTTAAAAACAGGTTAAAGTAATTTTTAATCAGGTTTGGAGCTTTGATATATTGATACAGTCCTTCTTGGAATTTCTCTTTGAACTTAATATTAAATCCTTTCAAGGACTCTTTTAAAGCTTCCTGAGAGATTATTACAGGCAGAATATCCTGAACCGTTTCTACCGCTATCTTACCGGCTTCTGAAAATCTGCGGAGCGTGAACACGAGGGCTGCGTCAAGGCGAATGAGGGCATCCCACTGAACGGATGGATCACTCACCTCCCGCTCATCATCTGCGCCCTCCCACAAACCT
>JALXAI010000490.1 GCA_026992215.1 Desulfobacterales bacterium
CTGCCCGTGACCATTCCTGTTGTTACCTTGCATCTAAAACCTGAGGGCCTTGATTTTCGAGGATACCACCCAGGATAACCTCGCGGGTAAACAGACCTGCAAACACAAAATACGTATCCTTTCATTGGAAAGCTTATGAGCGTATTAGTTTCTTCGCGGACCCTTTGTTGGACTCGCTCGATGACCAGGGACAGTGCAAAGTCTAAGATGGCAAACTCCAAATGGCGATCCACCGCAAAAAAGGAATTTATCAAGGTGCCTTTTTGGACCTTGACAAAATCCCATTATTGTGCAATCAGTTATATCCGATTTGGAAGAAGCTCCTGCTTTTAACCTTCTATCCAAGCCAGGGCCGGTGATAATGGGCGAAAGAGGAACGGAGAAGATCCTGGATCTTTGCACCCGGTTAAATGGGGAAATCGAGCAATTGGGCCTGTATCTTGTTATTGTCTGCAACAAGAAAAACTACTGAATTGCCATCTACGAAAGCAAGGATTGCTTTCCCGAGAGCGCACCATTAAGCTCTTTCCAGATACCTCCAAAAGCAGTTGATAGTTTCCCCGAAATCGGGGATTACAGCTGGCAAAAAGACTTAGATAAAGCGGTCAAAAAGGCCGTAAGCCTGATAAAAACGCACTGATATACTGTTGTTGTTGATGTTTAAACTTAGTATTAGTAGGATATTGGTTCTGTGCCTGAAGTTGTGTGGAAAAATATTGTCTGGAAATCGGCTTATGGCGATCTTCCCATCAAGGACATACTGACCATCCTTAAAGGTTACGGCCCTATGGAGATCCTGGGGTTTGAGTGGCCAGATCTTTTCAAGGGTGAATTGAGTGTTTCCCTGGACAAGAATGGTTTGAAGCACATAACCATCTTCTGGTTGGAAGTACTGGGAGAAAAGAAGAGGGGAATAGGGCGTTTTGCCCTTGCTTATCTGAGAAAGATCTTTGAAAGCCAGGTTCACGTTGAAGATGCCGGCTACTTTCACGTAAAAAACGTTACAAAGGACAGCTTGCTTTTCTGGATAAAGATGTTTGAGGAGGGAATAATTCAGTCACTTTTAAGTGACGAAATAAAGATTAACGAGTGTTCCACGTACCGCGAACTCAAGGAAGCAAAGGAAAAGCTGATTTCAGACCTTAAGAAAAAAACCGGCTGATCGGCCCGCCGGGTAAGTAACCCTTCGATGTTACCCGGAAACACCACCAATGCTTTCCTTCGGTGCTTTCGATAGGCTTTCAACGTAGTTTTGCACCAGCCTTTGTTGATCCTGTTCGTTGATACTTTTCGATATTTTTTCCTCGGCAGTCCTGACTATCATTTCTACCAGTTCTTCTTTGAGCTTCTTCTTGGCATCCTCAACCATCATGAAGGCCGTAATCCTCGCCCTCTCCACAATTCCTTCAGCGTGCAAACGTGCATCGGCAATAATTCTTTCTTTTTCCGCCTTGCCCTGCTTTACTGCGAGTTCATGTATCTTCGCCACTTCACTGTCAAGCTTCTCAAGGCGCTTTTGAACTTCCTCGTATTCCTGCTCCGCCCTCTTTTCGGCGCTTTCGGCATCTTCAATTTCTCTTTTTACGAGGTCTCGATACGATTTTAAATAGGCCGCGAGAGGCTCCTTCAACCACTTAACAAGGAAGAAGATCAGTATACCGAAGTTTAGAAATCGCCACCCGTTGTTCCATACAATCCAGAATGTGCTTTTTTCGCTTTCCAATCCTTTGGCAAAACAGGCAGACACCACCACCAACATTATCAGCTGTACAAGCAGACAAAGGAAAATTCGACAGCTTTTCGTCCTGGCCTTCATAAAACTATTAAGCCTTTCTTCCCAGTACTTTTTCCGTTACTAAAAGAACCATATCTTCCAGTTTCTTCTCGAAGTCCTTTCTGACGACATCGATTTCTTTGCTCAGGTTTTCGCGCACCTCTTCGACTATTTTTTCTGCTTCCATGTCCGCTTTTTCGAGCAACTCGAGCCTTTCCTTTTCTCCGGCAGCCTTAATTTCGTCCCGTGTTATCATGGCTTCCCGGCGAGCTTTAGAAATCTCGGACTCAAACTTCGACAGATCCGCCTCACGCTTTTTCTCCAGTTCCTCCACCCTCGAATACCTTTCCTCCACGTAAGCACGGCGGCTCCCCATGGCTTTCATCACCGGTTTCACCAGCAGCCGGTTCAATATGTAAACCAACAGGAGAAAATTTATCACCTGAAGTACTATGGTTGCGTTAATTTCGATCACGAATCTCGCTCCCTAAGGATTCCCTTTGGCCCAGTCATATGACAAAAATCAGCAAAAGTGCGACAACGAGAGAGTATATACCGGTTGATTCTGCTACCGCCTGCCCTACCAGCATTGTTCTAATAACGATCGGTGCCGTCTCGGGGTTTCGGGCAATTGCTTCACATGCCTTCCCAGCAGCGAACCCTTCGCCAACCCCTGGTCCCATTGCACCTAACCCCATGCAAAGACCCGCCGAGAAAAAGGCAGGTATCTGAATGAAGCGGACGTTAGAGAAGTCATAAAACAATAGCAGAAGAGCGATAACCAGAGAATAAATCCCGGTACTTTCGGCTACCGCTTGCCCCACCAGCATGGTGCGGAGGAGTTCATCCGCCACAGATGGCTGACGTCCCATCCCTTCACATGCTTTCTTTGCGGCATACCCCTCTCCAATACCGGATCCAATGGCCCCGAAGCCCATCGCCATTCCCGCACCGAGAAAGGCTGCTACCTTCGCATAAAGGCTGATATCCATAGTTGCTTTTGTCCACTCTTACACAACAAATATTAGCAAAAGTGCTACTACCAACGAGTAGATTCCCGTTGACTCAGAAACAGCCTGACCAACCAGCATTGTTCTGGTTAAAAGACCCGCCTCTTTAGGATTTCGCCCTATTGCTTCACAGGCCTTTCCCGCGGCAAATCCCTCACCGACACCGGGTCCAATAGCACCAAATCCCATGGATATACCCGCACCCAAAAGTGCCGCAGCCCTTACCAAATCTGCACCCGAAAATGCCATCGTATTAACCTCCTTAATTCTTGATGTGACCCAAACTTACCTGATTTGTACAGAAATATACACCATTGTCAGCATTGTGAATACGAACGCCTGAACGGTACCTACGAAAAGACCAAAAAAACCATAAAGAAAGGGCGGTATGATCAACTGATACACCAGATGCGATACCACCAGAATTATGATGGAACCACCCATGATATTGCCAAACAGACGAAACGAGATGGATATGACCTTGGCAATTTCCCCTACGACGTTAAGTGGCATCATGAAAAAAATGGGCTGGAAATACTCCTTTATATATTGCTTGAAACCTTTAACCTTGATAGCAGTGCCGTGTGCGATGAAGAAACCCATTATTCCCAAACCCAGAGGTGTATTTATATCCTTGGTGGGTTCGCTAAGATAAGGCAGTATCCCTATCCAGTTGCACAGAACAAGAAAAATAAACATTATACAGATCATGGGGAAGTACCTGGGGCCTATTTCCGGTCCAAGCGCATCTATGACCATCCCGTAGAAGCCGTCAATAAGCATCTCGCTGATAATCTGCCATCCGCCCG
>JALXAI010000491.1 GCA_026992215.1 Desulfobacterales bacterium
ACACCGGGAGGCGTGGTCCATCCGAACTGTCCGCCGGTGGATTGATAACCCAGGTTATCGCAGACAGCTATAGCCATCTGAGTGTTGGTTCGCGCGCAGTGAAGAAGATGATTGAAACCGATACCAAAAGCATCTCCGTCACCTACGGTGAAGACCATTTTCTTCTCCGGCGGAAGTGCCAGCCTGAGCCCTCTCGCTATGGCATAAACCCGGCCATGGGTTCCGGCAAATCCATCCCCTTTCCATGTGGCAAAGGTCTGCCTCCCGGCACAACCTATGGAAGTACCCCATATAATATCGTTAACCCCATAGCCAAGCTCGTCGATGGCCTTTACCAGCGCTTTTTCTATGACGCCAAGGCCACAGCCAGAACAAGCGGTACTAGGAATTTTCCTCGGTCTTAAATATTTTTCTGCCAAGTAGTCCATTTACCAAGCCTCCGTTTCCCATCCTTGACGTTTAAGAGGTTCACCCTTGAGGAGTTTGTCAAAAAGGTCGTGCAACTCCGCAACGGTGGGTAATTCACCGCATTTTCCAAAGAAGTGGATTTCGCTGTCACACGGCGCGGCCCGCTGAACTTCACGAACCAGCTGCCCGTCGTAGTTAAGTTCGACCGACAGGTAGATGGCCTTCTTGTTGAAAAGATCATCCGGGAAAGGCCATAGCGTTATCGGCCTTATCATCCCCACCTTGATTCCCTTTTCCCTGGCCTTCTTCACGGCGGTTTTCACCACCCTGGAGGGAGTACCGAAAGAAACGGCGATTATCTCGGGATCATCATCCAGGAAAAGGGTCTCGTAACGGGAAATTACGTCCATGTGGTTTCTGATCTTGTAGATCAATCGATAAGCATGCTTGTGTTGGGCTTCAACCGTTTCTATGTCATAACCCTCTTCCGTGGGAGTCCAGTCAGAGCAGAGAGCCCCGGTGTTACGACCAAGCACCACGGGAGGCAGGTCAATCTCGTCGGTGGCAGGATAAAAGTCAGGGCCGGGATGCACCTTTCTTTCCGCGAACCTTAACCCCATGGCTTCCTTTTCTTCGTCAGTCTCTGGTATGCTGATGTCTTCCCAGCCGTCAGTGATGAGCTGATCGGCAAGGATGGTCACGGGAGTCCTGAACCGCTCCGAAAGGTAGAAGGCTTCCACCGTCAGGAAGAAGGCCTCCTGGGCGCTGTTGGGTGCAAGTACAATGGTTTCAAAGTTCCCACCCTGGGTGGGGTAGCGACTGAAGTAAAACTCTCCCTGCCCAGGAGCTCCCGTAATACCACTTACCGGGCCAACCCTTTGGGAGTTCAGTACAACCATCGGTATCTCGCAGCCGATAGCCCATCCGTAAGGATCCGCGTAGAGAATGTACCCTGGGCCCGAGGTCGCCGTCATGGTTTTCATGCCACCGAGGGCGGCACCTACCGCAAGATGCATGGCGGCAGTTTCGTCTTCGGCTTGCACGTAGTAACCACCAACCTGGGGCAATAACCTGGACATAGCTTCGGCAATCTCCGTGGCGGGAGTAATCGGATAGCCGAAAAACCCCCGGCATCCCGCAATAATTGCCCCCTGAGTTATGGCAAAATTCCCTGTTTCCAGATAACGCTTCATATCGAACGTCCCCTTTCAATTAGGTTAAATGAATGGACATTTATTTATGTCAAACCACAAACTATCCTAGGCACCTTTTTTCACTTCTATGGAGAAGTCAGGGCACACATAGAAGCATTGCATGCAGCCGACACACCTGTTTACGTGCTGAGCGGCAACAGGCCTGTAACCGCGTTCGTTGAATTCTTTCGTGGACTCAAATACACCCACCTTGCAGACTTCCATGCAGAGCTTGCATTCCTTGCATCCTTCCGGATGAACGATTACGTCAAACTTTCTTGCATCGCAGCTGAGGCAGCGTGCTGCTTCCTTCATGGCAAGAACCCGGCTGTAGCCTATCTCCACCGGAGCAAACGATGTGACACGCTCCCCGGCATGAAGCGCGGGTATTGGAATACGAACCTTTTCCCCGGGAAGTTCTTTTGCAAGGGTAACCGACTCTTCGAGGGGCGCCAGCGGCTGATCGATTATTCCCTTACCACCCAGGCACCTGTCTATTGAAGCTGCCGCCCTTCGACCATGAGCGATAGCCTCTATGATAGAAGCCGGACCGCTTACCACATCACCACCGGCAAATACTCCTTCCTTTTCGGTAGCCAGGGTCTCACGATCAACTGCCAGAGGTTTACCTTCACCGCTTCCGGATGAAATGGATCCGGGAACCTCGGGAACCTGACCCACGGCGGCTATTACCGTGTCAAACTCCCGGGAAAATTCACTGCCTTCCACGGGGACAGGAGAGCGTCTTCCGCTCGCATCCAGCTTGCCCAGCTTCATCCTGGTAAAAGTGACCTCGACTCCGTCTCCTTTCGATTCGATCTTTACAGGGGCAGTCAACAGCTCGATTTTCACGCCCTCCTCTATTGCGGCCTGGATCTCGTCCCTGTTTGCTGTCATCTCCTGCTCAGACCTGCGATAATACAGCGTCACCTCGCCGGCACCAAGACGCCTGGCACAACGAGCGGTATCAATCGCCGTGTTTCCGCCACCAATTATCGCCACCCTGTTTCCCACGTCCACCTTTTCCCCGGAATTAACTTTTCTCAGAAACGATATGCCAATCAAAACCCGGGGAAGATCATCGCCGGGAATACCCAAAGCAGCCCCTTTCGAGGCTCCGCACGCTACATAAACAGCATCGTAACCCTCGCGTAGCAACGCATCAACGTCATCAATTTTCGACCCGAGTCTTATCTCTACACCGATCTCCCTGATATCATCAATCTCCCCGTCCAGGATCTCTTTCGGCAAACGATACCCGGGGATGCCAACCCTCAACATTCCCCCAGGCTGTTCGCAGGCCTCAAAAACAGTTACCCCGTGACCAAGAGTCTTGAGAAAATAGGCAGCCGTCAAACCGGATGGACCGGATCCAATAACGGCTACACGCTTGCCGGTCGAAGGAGCAACCTTGAGTTGCTTCTTCCAGCTGTCCCCACCCATCTCGGCTGCAGCGCGCTTCAAAGCCCTGATGGCAATCGCATCTCCGAACTGCTGGGCCGCACACCTGGTTTCACACGGCGCGTAGCAGGCATACCCGCACACGGAAGGAAACGGAATCGTTTCCCTGATAACAGCCAGGGCCTCATCGAAATTCCCGTCCCTTATGCACCGGACATACCGAGACACATTAATCCCGGCAGGGCAGGCCTCTCTGCAAGGAGGTACCACAAAATCGTCTCTTGAAACTTGTTTTTCGCCCATGTTTCCTTGCCTCCAAAGAAGTGGTTAAGAGTTTGCAAGTTTTACCAACTCATTAGTGTTTTCCATCTGTTCATAAAACGCCAGTTCCTCGATGTGTTTCTTCATCAGTCTTTCCGCCAGATTCGCGTCTCTCTTCTCCAGGGCCTCAATTATTTTCAGATGCTCCCGGTGACTTTTGATTAATCGGTCCTCGTGTACAACGCTCTGAAAGCGAATCCAGCGCATGTGATCAAAGATGCTTCCGGCAAGCTCAATCAGCTTGCCACACTGGCTTATCTGGA
>JALXAI010000492.1 GCA_026992215.1 Desulfobacterales bacterium
ACCCCTCTTTTGTCTTTTTCAGCATCCGCCCTGCACGGCCCGTTGGAACATAGATCACAACGCACACCCCCCATGCAGAATTTACAGCGAGTATCAGGGCTCTTCGCTGACCCCTGGGCTTCGTAGCGATCCCAAAGGTTATTCATGCCGTCCTTTTTAATCCGGTCGTACATCCTGTGAACCGACTCATGGTAAGAAATCCTGTCTTTTTCCATAACTACGCCTCCTGTTTGTGATTAAATTAACCGGTACACCAAAATCCACGGTGGGAGCATCCCCCTGCGAGATTGTCCCCCTCCGCCCTCCAGGGTTTATAATGGTTGTAAAGTGCTCAAAAAATACTCCACTTCGGCAAAGTGACCTCGCAATACCAGCATTTTTAATTCTCTTGCGAAATTTCCCACATCTTTTACCGGTTCTCACAATTACCGAACTGAGAGTCCGCATCATCGGGGACCTGTGAATCTTATATCAATGCGTCGTGTCGCCATCATTGACTTAGGTCAATAAAAGGGGAGGAGAGTGAAATAAACCGCCGGTCATTACAGAGAGCATCTGATGCCGAAGGATCGAATGCGTTCCTTTAAAGCAGCCTGGGTCCAAGTGTTGGTGTACGGGCTTCCGGCATCAGTCTGCTCTTTCTTCCCCGGGTGTTTTCTATTGACCGCAAATTTTTTTTGGGCTAATGTTCTGGAGAATTTGGTATCAATTGTGTTAATTTTAACAAAATTTCTGGAAAAAGTAAGGAGGTTGAGATGAGAGGCGCAATCAAGACGATTTTGATTGGGTTAGCGGTTCTAGGTCTGGTGTTTACGTATGGCAGCTTTGCCAAGGCAGAAAACCTAAAAGTGATAAAACTGGGATGCGCCATATCATTTACGGGAGGGAAAAGTCGCTCGGGCAAGCTTTACAGGGATGCCTATGATATGGCAGTAGAACAAATTAATAAAAATGGTGGAGTCAAGGTTGGGAAAGATACGTACATTTTCAAAATTATCTATTACGATGATAAGAGTGATCCCACGGAAAGTTCTCGCCTCGTCGAAAAACTGATCACTCAGGATAAAGTTAATTTTCTCCTTGGACCCTATTCCAGTGGTATAACCATTCCGGACAGCCTTGTGGCCATGCGCTACAAGATACCGATGGTAGAAGGTGGTGGTGCTTCCGGCAAAATTTTCAGCAGGGGTAACAAGTACATATTCGGTACGCTGCCTCCAGCGGGACAGTATTTCAAGTCAACCCTGGAGATGTTGAAGAGCTTCAAGCCGGTTCCCAAGACCGTCGCTATCCTTTACGCGGACGACAAGTTTGACGTGAGCGTTGGAAAGGGCGCAAAGAAGCTTGCTGAAAAGATGGGATTCAAGGTGGTGTTGTTTGAAAAATACGCCGAAGGAGCCACTGATTTTAATTCGGTTCTGACGAAAATCAAGAGCTTAAAAGCAGACGTGGTGCTTCTTGCAGGGCATACCGAGGAATCCCTCAATTTTACCCAGCAGGCGAAAGAATTGAACGTTTGTCCGAAGATGATCAGCATGACGGTCGGGCCCTCCGAAGCGGATTTCAGGAAGTCTCTCGGCAAGGATGCTGAGTACATTTTTGGGGTCGCCAGCTGGTCCACGCAGATGAATTTCAAGGGATACATTTTTAAGGACACCCAGGAATTTGTGAAGCTTTTCAAGGCGAAGTACAATTATGATCCCGATTATCACAACGCATCGGGAATAGCGGTTGTTGCTGTTTTCAAGAACGCCATTGAACGAGCCGGAACGCTTGATCCCGAGAAAGTCAGGGATGCTATCGCGTCAACTTCCCTCGATACCATCTATGGCCATGTTGAGTTCAACCCGAATGGCCAGATCAAGGGCACGAGCGTGGTTCTGCAGATCCTGGGCGGAGAGGTTTACCAGGTGTATCCGAACGGAGTCAAAAAGCCGGTTTATCCCGTTCCCTGCTGGAAAGATAGGAAGTAAATCCCCGTTAGCTCAGAAAATCTGGCTGATTCATATTAACATAATTGCTTAATGAACCATTTTAACGGAAGAGAGGAGATCTTCTCCTCTCTTTCCGTATGGTCTTACTATAGGGCTGTATAGATGATACTACAGGTTATCATTAACGGTATATTAAAAGGCGGCCTGTACGCGTTAATGGCTATCGGCATGTCACTGATATGGGGGGTCATGGACATCATTAACATCGCCCACGGCTCCTTCATCATGCTGGGTGCTTTTACAACTTACTGGCTTTTCACTCTTTTCGGCGTGGATCCTTTTTTGAGTCTCATTGCGTCCACTATCGTGCTGTTTGTCCTGGGGTATGCAGTCCAGAAGTACCTTATAAACCTGGTTATAAGGGCCAGCGCTTTTATAACCCTGATTCTTGCCTTCGGGATTGAGATCTTTATAAACAACCTGGCCTTGGTTCTATGGACTGCCGATGTAAGGATGGTCAAGGTACCTTACGGTGCCGCTAATTTTTCCATAGGGAACGCTGTAACAATTCCTATCGTTCGTTTGCTGGCTTTTTTACTTGTTATCGTGATCAGTATTGTTCTTTACTACATCCTCAACAGGACAAATCTTGGACGTTCCATCAGGGCAACCTCCCAGGATCTGGATGCGGCCCGCCTGGTGGGGGTGGACGTCGCGAGGACCTATGCCGTGACCTTCGGTCTCGGGGTGGGTGCCGCCGGTGCTGCCGGAACTCTCTGGGCGATACTCTTCCCCATAAGCCCCATGATGGGTGGTATCCTGACTCTTAAATCTTTTGTTGTGGTAATCATCGGGGGGCTTGGCAGCATGCTCGGCCCGCTGATCGGTGGGCTCACCCTTGGAGTAACCGAGGCTCTCGGATCAAACTGGTTCGGAGCAACATACGAAAACCTGATAAGCTTTACCATCCTAGTACTAGTGCTGGTAATAAGACCTAAGGGAATCTTAGGAGGGACTGATTAGGCATGAAAAACGACACCCGAAATTTCCTTATTTGCGGAGTGCTACTGGCGGCCGTAGCGATTTTTCCGTTTTTTGCAAATAACTTTATCATCCGCTTTGCCACCGATATTTTGATGTTTGCCATTATGGCAAGCGCGTGGAATATAATCGGGGGATATACCGGGTATGCATCCTTCGGCAACGTTGTCTTTTTTGGCATCGGGGCGTACGTTACCGCTATTTTGATGGAAAAAGCGGGCGCGAACTTTGCTATCGCATTTATCGGCGCAGGCCTGGGATCAGCTCTTTTTGCCGTATTGATCGGTCTTCCAGTGTTGAGGCTGAGGGGGCATTACTTTGCCATCGCGACGCTTGGAGTGGCAGAAGCGATGAAAGCACTGGTGCAGAACCTGGAGATAACCGAAGGAAATTCGGGGATTTATCTCCCGGTACTTAACATGAGCGTCAGGGGCCAGTACTACTTTTTCTTTTACATGATGCTGGGGACCCTCGTTCTGACACTCCTTATCACTTACATCATTCTCAATGCCAAGTTTGGTTATTCGTTAATAGCCATCAGAGAGGACGAAGATGCGGCAAACTCCGTGGGTATCAACACCACCTATGCCAAGACCATGG